>JAFDHF010000032.1 GCA_019308905.1 Deltaproteobacteria bacterium | reverse complement strand
AAGAGGCTGGGCTATATTGTTGTGATCATCGCCCTTTGCGCGGCCATCGTCGTGCCGCTGATGATGAATGCCAGGGCGGTTACAGGGAAGTTGGATATCAGCAAGAAGACGGTAAGTGCACGGATCTTGATCGAATCCATCCTTTTCGATAAGACGGTGAATCTGGGCGGAGGTGAGAAAGGGGCTTTCAGGCTGCTGAGGAGAATCATAAAGGTCTACCACCCTTTTGTTTTTTTCTTTCTCCTTGCCTTGTCAGGAGAAAGACGGTCGCCAGGGATCTCTCCAAGGAGATATTCGTATTTTCCTTTATCATAGCATATATGAGTGTCATCGGATTGATGATGTGGTCGAGCCAGAGATACCTCTTTTTCCCGATCTTCCTCTCCTATCTGTGGGCCGGTGTGGGAGTGGTGGAGATTCAGGAGAGAGTGACGAGGCGTTTGAATCTCTCTCCGCAGAGAGTGGCTCTTGGGCTGTTCGTTCTGATTTTCATGGTGTTTCTGCCTGTTCTTTTGAGGCCTCAGCGGGTGGAAAAGCTGGAGCGGAAGGTCATCGGCCTCTGGATAAGGAGCCGGGAGATCGGGGTGCCTCTGATCCTGACCGACTCGCCCCGGGTGGCCTACTACGCCGGGGGGGATCTCTTGATCTTGGATCCGGGCAGGTATGAACGGGATATTTCCAGAGCTTCACAAAAGGGGATCGACTATATTGTGGTGAAGGAGAAAGATGTCGCCGAGAAGTATCCCCGCTTGATGGAACTTGCCAGGGATCATTTCCTTCTCCAGAAGATACCTCAAACCGAGGGGAGAAAAGAGGGAAAGTACCTGGTGTTTGGATCGAGGGGGCGGGAATGAACCTGGTGGTATTTCGCGGTAGTCTTTTCTGCACGCGCAACGCCTCAACCTTTCCGGCATAGCTTCGCATCCTGTCCGGTTGGTAGGAGCGGCTTCCGGTTTGAGCCGGGAGCCGCTTTTGCACTTGGGGTCCGAGTGGCAGGCGCAGTCCCCCATCAGCCGGTCCTGTTTTCCGAGGTGGTGTGGCCGGAAGCACTGTTTGACAAGGTAGTGTGTTTGCTATAATTTCATAATCGAGTAGGCCTCGATTTGTAGAGAAAGATGGTAAGGAGTGGGGTTTTGTCCGGCCTTGTTCTGAGACTGCGGGCAACCGGTACGAGCCCGGAGGAAGAAGCAGGTGCTTTTTGCGTCATCGGCACGCACGGCAGAGAGAGGTTCGTGAAGACTGCCGGCGAGGGAATGACTCCATGAGTGCACCGGGTAAACCCATGGATCGGGACATATCCTGTATCAATTTTGCGGCTCTCATCGACTATGTTTCTGCCAGGTTGGGCAGGGATGCCGTAGATTCGCTTCTCCATGGGCTTGTCGATGGCGACGAGTTCCTCATAGAAGACAAGTATGAACCTGGAAGGATCGTCCCTGTCGGTCTGGAGCATCTGCAAGATCCCGACTACTGGGTCTCCAATGAGTTCTCCATCAGGTTCTTCCAAAACGCCTCGAGGATTCTCCCTGGAAATCGGCCTCTCTACCGGGCGGGCATAGAGACCGTGTTGCAGCACGCCTCCCTGAAGAAGTTCTCGGCACTGGCTAGGATTCTGCCGGCCGATCGGCTCCTGGCACGTGTTCCAAGGGAGAACCGGAAGTACAACCGTACCAAGACGGTGAGGATCGTCGAGCAAGGTCGAGGCCGCGCGGTATTTGAACTTCGCTACCGGCCGGGCAAAGAACCGACAAAGGAGATCTGTGAGTGGAACCTCGGGATCTATGCGGGTTACGGCTTGGTCAGCGGGGCAAAGAACATTCGTCTCACCGAGACGAACTGCGTCACAGAGGGAGCGCCGGCATGTATCTTTGAGGCCGTATGGACCGGGCTTCCACTGATAAAGAGGATTCAGGGCTTCTTCTTCTATGTGATGGGACCGGATTTTGTGGAGGCATACGAAAAGGAGCGCCTTGAAAAGGAGGATCTCGTCTTCAACCTGGAGCAGAAGATCGAGGAGCGGACAGAGGACCTGAGAAAATCCGAGGAGAGGTACCGGTCGCTCGCCGCCAACCTCGAGAGGATAGTCGAGTCACGAACCAAGGCGTTGAGGGATTCGGAGGAGAGGTATCGAACCCTGATCGAGAACTCCGAGGATGTCATCTTGGTCCTTCAGGATTGGCAGATCAGATTTGCCAATGCCAAGGCTTTTCAACTGCTCGGTTACTCAGGGGAAGAGATCGTGGGGAAAAAGCTGGCCGGTCTGGTTTTGCCGGAGGACAGGGGAGTAATCGACCGGCTCCGGCGTGACAACAGATCCGGAAGGAGGCTTGGAAACGTCTATGACTTCAGACTGGTCGGAAAGGACGGTAGTACTCATCGAGCCGAGATGACCGTCGTCGGGTGCGAGTGGGAGGGGAGTCCGGCCGTTCTCAGCTTTCTTCGCGATGTGACCGAGAAAAGGGAATTGGAGGAGAAGGTCAGAGAGTCTGAGGCTCTCTATAGGAGCCTGGTGGAAGGTTCGGGTGATATCATAGTCCAGCTGGATTACAACCGGGTATTCACCTTTGTCAATCCATCGGGGCTTGCATTCTTCGGGAAGAGGCAGGAGGACCTGGTGGGAAGGTGTCTCGACGACCACGTCGTGGCCGATGATCTAAGAAAGACCCGGCGTCAGATTAACATGGTCTTTCACGGCAAGAACCTCGTCAGCTTTGAAAATCGTCTCTTGAACGCCAAGGGCGAGATTCGCCATGTAAGCTGGACAATGAATTCCGTTAGGGGAGCAGACGGGCAGGTAACGGGTGTACAGGCCGTTGCGCGGGATGTCACCGAGGCCAAGAGGCGGGAGGAGCAAGCCATCCAGATGGAGAAACTCACGGCTCTGGGAGAGATGGCAGGAGGCGTTGCCCACGACTTCAACAATATTCTGGCGGCGATCCTTGGACGGGCCCAATTGCTGAAACTCTACCTCGAGCGGCAGGCCGCCGACCGGGGAGTGGAACCCGATGTCCAAATAGCCGAAGGGTTGGACATCATCGAGACGGCTGCTTCGGATGCGGCCGAAACCGTTCGAAGAATCCAGGAATTCACAAGGGTTCGTTCTGACAGGAGCTTCGTCAATGTCAACCTCCATGAAGTGGTCAAAGATGTCATCGAGCTGACCCGGCCCCGGTGGAAAGACCAGGCAGAGTCAAGAGGAGTGAAAATAACCGTAAGCGAGAGCCTGGGCGAGGTCCATCCTGTTTTGGGAAATCCCTCAGAACTGAGGGAGGTCCTTATCAACCTGGTGGTCAATGCCGTCAACGCCATGCCCGAGGGAGGGGATATTCTCATAGAAACCGGAACCGAAGACGATACCAGTTGGGTCTCTGTGACAGATACCGGGGTTGGGATGAGCAGGGAGGTCCAGAAGCGGGTCTTTGATCCTTTCTTCACCACCAGGGGGCCCCAAAGCTCTGGCTTAGGACTCAGCGTCTCCTATGGGATTGCCAAGCGACACGGAGGAGAGATCTTGATCAAGAGTAAGAGACACAAAGGAACGACCTTTACCCTCAAACTCCCGGCGGCCATGGGAGGATCTCCCGTTGAGGAGAGGGAGGCCCGCGATAGAACCGTGGTGCCCGCCTCGATCCTGGTGGTGGATGACGAGGAGGCGATTCGGAAAAACCTGTATGACATTCTCACTCTTGAGGGCCATCGAGTGACCCTGGCCTCAGGAGGGGAAGAGGGAATAAAGATCTTCAAGGAGGGAGAGTTCGATCTGGTTTTCACCGATCTCGGAATGCCCGAGATTTCCGGGTGGCAGGTGGCAAAGGCGATAAAGGAGATCAATTCCAAGACACCCGTGATCATAATCACGGGGTGGGGGGCGACCCTGGACAAGCAGAAGGTAAGGGAGAGCGGGATAGATCTTCAGATTTCCAAACCCTTCCGGATCCATCAACTGCTGGAGCTGGTTTCGGAGGGTCTGGAACTGAGAAAGAGGATGGAAGAGGGAGGGCCGTGACTCCGGAGCAGAGGAAAGCCGGCAGCCCCGGAGTTCTGGAGCATTTGAAGGCGCGGTTCAAGGGATCGGCTCTCGGCACTTTTGTGGGAGACGCTCTCGGCCGGCCGGTCGAAGGCTGGAGCTCCCAGATGATCCGGGCGGCCTATGGGCTTCTCGGCAGGATGAAAGAAGGTGTTTACACGGACGACACGGAGATGATGATAGGCATCATGGAGAGCCTGGTGGAATCTCCGCGGTTTGATCCGGAGTTGACAAGCAGGAGGTTTCTGGCCAACTTCGATCCGCATCGGGGCTATGGGGGGCGGATCTTCGGAGTTATGGAGCGGCTGCGTTGCGGTGTAGCATGGAATGAGGCAGGCACGGACAGCTGGGGCAACGGGGGGGCCATGCGGATTGCCCCGATCGGGTTTTTCTACTACGATCTTCCAGGCCGATTGCGAGAAGCGGCGCACGCCTGTACCTGGATTACTCACCAGCATCCCCTGGGGCTCGCAGGTGGGCTCGCCCAGGCAAAGGCCGTGGCTCTGGCGACACTGAAGGGGATCTCGCGGGAGGCGCTCGAAAGAGCGGAATTTGTCGATACCCTTTCGGAGACGGTACGTTCCGTAAGCGAGGATATGGCCAGGGCCATTGAAAGGGTGAAGGAGATTCGCCGGGGGCGGGATCTGAGGGAGACGATTGAGAGGATCGCATCACGCTTTCCTTGCGATATAAGTGCCCTTGGCGCGGTTCCACCGGCATTGGCCTCGTTTCTTCTCGCCGAAAGCTTCAGAGATACTCTGGTCGTGGCTGTGAACTGCGGCGGGGATACAGATACCATCGGGGCCATGGCAGGTGCTCTTGCCGGGGCGTATTACGGATACGGCGAGATCCCCTGTGAGTGGCTTGGCTCACTTGAGAACGGTCCCAAGGGGAGGGATTACGTCGCTTCTCTGGCGGAAAAGTTGGCAGAGATCAAGAGCCGGGAAGCCGGGCAAGAGGCTAGATCTTGAGACTCACCAGGCGGCGGTTGACCTCCGAGACGGCACACCAGATGACATCCAGGGGGAAGTGCTCCTGGATGGTCTGGTCGAAGAGTACCTGCACCCGCGAGGAGAATTCCTCATCACCCTTCCACAGGATGTAGACGAGCAGTATCTTGGGGAAGACGTCCAGTCCAAAGGCCATGTCCCCGTAAAGCATCTTCACACCGCCCAGCCGCTTGCCCGCCTCAAGAAAAGCCTCCGGATCGTCCCCGTATTTCTCGGTTACCTCCGTTAGCGGCAAGGCATGAGGGCCGCGGAAGAACATTTCGCCGCCTCTCAGATCCTTTTCGCTGATCCAACGCCTTGCGGGCTGCACCTTTTTTGCGTCCGTGAGATAGAATAGAGACATGAGATAGAAGCCCATACTCACGGGCTCACTCTCCAAGGTCTCGTCGGGTCTGATCCTCATGATCTTCCGCTGGTTGGGAATGACGAGGTATCGTTGATTGAGAAAGGGCAGAAAGTATCCGTTCTTGTCATAGCGATAGACGGCTTCCGTCCTTTCGCACACCTCGATGGGGTGGAGTCCCTCGAGTTTGTCCCAGTAAGCGGCAAAGGTCTGCTCCAGGTTTTTCTCGTCTGTCATGAGAATGGTTCCTCTTTTTCGGGTGCAGAAGGAAGAGGGGACTTGTTGTCGGTCTTTCCCAGGGTGTCGCCTGGGTGGCGGTGCGGTACGCTTCTCACGAGGCCTTTTTGATGTGGCACTCCCTGCACTTGACCGGTCCTGTGTCTTTGCCTTGGGCCTTGAGTTTCTTATGGCATCCCAAGCAGTTCTTGTGGAGGGCTTTCTTGGGAGGCTCATGGCAGTTGATACACTTGGTCATCCCGCCTTCCAGGTCTTCGTGATGGCAGTCGCCACAGTCGAGTCCGTAGTCCTCGAAATGCATCGTATGGGTGAAGATCACCCGGCCGTAGCTGGGTGTAAACTCGACCGTTTCCGGTGGTTCTTCCGATTCGGGCTCCTTGATTGCCGGTTTTGGTTTCTCCTCTGATGGTTTTTCTTTTTCGGCGGGGGGCTGGGTCTCTCCTTTGGGTACCTCGGCCTCTTCCTTTTCAGGGGCCTTTACAGCAACGGCGACGGGCGCCGCCCTTTGCGGGACAGCAGCCACCGGTTCAAAGAGGCCCGAGGTGGTTCCTGAGGGTCCCGCCTTGGGGATTTCCGCTATCATGAAGACGATTCCAACGACAAAAAGAACACAGATGATAGCTCCGAGACTCCGCCCGTTCATCTCTTCCAGCCCCTTTCCCTGCTGAGCTCACAAATGAAAGTTTTCACGAGGATTTCAATATATCCCAAGACCACCCCGGAAGTCAACAGCCCTGACCGGGCCGTGGAAGGAGAGAAAGGACCGGCAGGGGCTGGGTTTTCTCTCGACCAGCCGTGGCGAGGGCTCAGCCCTTGGGCGAGATGCTTTGGAAAATCTCCGTGATCACTCTGCCTTGCCAGATCTTCTGTATAGGAAGCCGGAGCAGCTTGGCGACCGTTGGAGCCGTGTCGCAGATGTTGACATCCTCCTTTATCTCGTATCCCCTCCTGATTCAAGGACCTGAGACCATCCATGGAATGGTCAGTTCGTCAGCTGTCTCCATCACGTGGTCGTTGCCGGCGCCGCCATGATCTGCCAAAACGACGAAATAGTAATGATCCGGGCCGTGTTCGTGATTCGTGAGTCGTGTTCCTGGGGAAGGGGCAGGAACTGTCCACCCGCGAACCTTGATAGGTTCACCGCGTGAGCTCAGGAGCGAGGGAACAAGGGTGTTCTCCTGCCAAAACAGAAAAAATCGTGAAGTCATATACTTGTAAGGATCCTCGGCCGAAAATTCGGGAAACTCCACTTTTTTGGCAGGTCGTCCAGGGATCGTGAATATGACTCTCAATTGGAGAGAGACTGACGGTTCCGGCGAACAGTCCCGGCTCCACCCTTCGCGACGGCGCGAGGGCATTTCTGTCGGTAAAGTTGATTTGAGACGGTGACCAAGGGAGAGACAGGTCCTGTCCTGTCAAGATTCTGAAAGGGGGAAAGAGGTCACAGGAGATTGGCTCTTGCATATCGAAGGCTCTTGGCGACACACTCCTCTTCCCAGTGTCTGGTAGCCCTCTCGTTTTCTTTCCTGTCCACGTAGAGTTCTATGTGAACACTCGGATCCAACCCGCTCTCCTTGAGGATCCTCATGATCTGTGGAAAGTCGACAAGCCCTTCACCCAGGGGAACACCCACGATCCTGTAGTACCCCGGTTGCTTCTCGATCTTGAAGTCCTTTAGGTGTACGGTGACGGCGTGAGGAGCAAGCGCTCGAGCAGTCTGGAGGGGATGCTCCATCAATGCAACGGAGTTCATGGTGTCCAGGCAGACCTTTAGGAAACCGCTGCCGATGGATCGTACGATGGCGAGGATCTCTTCGGATGATAGGGTTGCATGGTTTTCTAATGCTAACCTGATGTCGAGATCCTCGGCCAGGTTCAGTACTTCTCCGATTTCTCGGACAAGGGTGTCGATCTGCTTTGCCACGTATTCTTTGCCGCCCTTACGATCGATCTCCGCAACAACCCTCAGTATCTTGGATCCGAGCTGGTTCGACAGGTTGAGCATCTTCCTCAGATACTGGGGCTTGGAACCCCTGGCCCCTGTTTCGATGAACATCCCCCTGGTTTCGATTTTTCTTCTGATCTCTCGGATCTCAACCGGAGAGAGGTTTTGATACCTCAAATTGTCGCAGATCTGGACCCCGCTTACGTTAAGATCGATCGCACGATCGACAAATTGATGAACGTCCATGGGACTCGAGGGAAGAGAACTCCCTACGCCGATGCTCCAACGGTATGCGTAACTACTCAACCCCAATTTCATCGTGCCCCCGGGACCTCCGGTAGGTTTCCAGCCGCGAGCGGCATTGAGAAGATTTGGAGAAGCAGGGGCAGGTCCCTTACACACCCGCAGCCTCCCGGCTCCATTTGTTGTCCCTGGGATTCGGCGGGCAAGGAGCTCAGTCGGATTGTGAATGCAGGCGTTTCACGGATTTCCGAACAACAAGCTCTGTGGGTATGGTTCGAAGACGCCCGGGCCCTGCGTAGCCTCCATGAATTCGATCAAAAAGCAGACCGGCGGCGGTCTTGCAAAAGCTCTCAGTGTCGGGTCTTATGGCGGTTAAGGGGGGATCGACGAATGAACTCCATTCCGTATCGTCAAAACAAATCAAGGAAACCTCCTCCGGTATGCGGATATTCTTCTCCTTGAGGGCCCTCAGGGTCCCTAGCAACTGGAAGTTGCTGCCCACGAAGATGGCTGACGGTGGACTGGCCAGGTTCAGCAGCCTGTTCGTTATGTTGTAGCCGCTGTCGAGATTGAGCTCGCCCATGTGGACCAGCTCACGGTCGTAGGGAATCTTGAATTCCTCCAAGGCTTGCAAGTATCCTTCGATTCGCTCGGGACCTGCTGAGGTCTGTATGGAACTGGAGATCATCCCTATTGCCCTGTGGCCACTCTCTATCAGGTGTCGGGTAGCCTGATAGGCTCCGGCTCTGTTTTCAAGCTGGACCGTATCGAGATCGGTATTCGGAAGCCTCCTGGCGATCAGAACGACCGGTATGTTCAGGGCGTGATAGGTTTCAATTTCCCCCCTGATCTTTGGCTCCTGCATCCTGCCGACAGAAGCCAGGATGAGCCCGTCAACCCGCATATTGGCAAAGGTCCTCAGACAGTTCAGCTCTCTTTCGAGATCGTCTTCCGTGTTGCCGAGAATGAGCGTATAGTTCCAATTGTGGACCTCTTTCTCTATCAATTCTATGACCTGGACATAGAAGGTATTTATGATCCTGGGGATAATCAGGCCGATGGTCAGCGTTCTCCTGATTTTCATTCCTCTTGCCAGGGCACTCGGCCGGTAGTTGAGTTTTTCGATAACCGCCTGGACTCTGAAACGAAGGTCTTCCCCAACATTCTCGGGGCTGTTCAGCACCTTGGAAACCGTACCGACTGAGACACCGGCGTAGTGCGCTATATCCTTGATGGTCACCGACATACAGCCTTCCAATTCAGCTCAAGGCATTTGACCAGCAATCCTCATCGAGCTCCGAGCCGCTTTCAAAAACCGGGGCGGCTCCCGAATGTGGGACGCCTTTTGCTAGGCTTCTTGAATCCTGTCTTTGGCCCGTTTGAAGTATTCTTCCCGGCTCACATGCTCCGGCAGGGGCGGGCAATAGACGAACACGAACTTGAGAGGTCCCTTACCCGTATTGCGAATACTGTGTCTTGTCCCGGGTGGAGCCAACATGACCGAATCGGGGAGGATCTCGTAGTCCACACCGTCTATGGTGGCAACGCCGGTCCCTTCGTAGAAGAACATCGCCTCCTGTTCATTTTCATGGGTATGCTCGGGCGCTCCACCGCCCGGATCCATGGTATGGCAACCCACAATGAAGTTCTTCGCTCCCATGTCTTGTGGGGTGACAATCAGAGTGGAATGGCGGCCATTGGTCTTATGAACAACATACTTCATGTCTTTTGCATACGCAAACAGTTCTTTCTCCATTCTTTTCCCCCTTGGGTCGTATTCTCTTTTTTTCCGGATTGTCTCCTGTTTCTTCATTCATGTGACCAGAGCGGCCAGCACGGAGTCTACGAATCCCCGGCTTTCATCACTGAGGCGCGTATCACCGCTCTGGATGCTCACGAATCCCGTACCGCCGCGAACAGCCACGAGTTCAAGGCTTGGGACGACGAGGATAAATGTTCTAGAGGCACCGATTGCCATGAAGGCATCGGCCGGGACACGGGGTGTGAAAATCGGGTTGATTTTGAAACCGTAACGGTCATAAGGTTCGGGCTGGCCGTGGGAGTTTACCCACCAGAGATAGCCGTAGGCTTTCATCAGATCGGGATTGGAAGCGCGGGTAGCCAGATTGGCATTGGCCTCAGAGAATAGCCTTTCACCGTCCCAGTCCCCCTTACGGAGCCAAAGACGGCCGTAGCGAGCCATGTCCCGGACCGTCATGTGGAGCCCGGCGCTGAATCTCCCATCCCAAAGCCAATCATCGGCTTCGATGGGTGCCAGAATACGATCTCTCAGCAGAACCCCGATATCCTCCACTCCGAATGCGTCGATGATAACATCCCGCAAGATGTTCGTCCCGCCATCGCTGTATGCGAAGTCGGCTCCGGGCTGGAAAAGGAGTTCTGCATCGCAGGTGATATCGCTTGGCTTAGGGAAGCCTGCGGTCATGGAAGCCAGATGGTGGACGGTCATATCCGTCCTGCCGCAGACATTGTCGGCAAGTCTTATCGCACCGCTGTCCAAGGCGAGCACAAGAAGAGCCGCACCGAAGGACTTGGTCGTAGAGTATGTATTCCATTTCGTGGTTTCAGATGATGCTGAATAGCGTTCGAGCAGGACCCGGTCGTGACTCAGTAGGAGGAGGCCGTTCTCATGGGAAAGAGAGTCCGAATACGCGATAAGATCTCCGAGACCCGCCGGGGAGATCCCGAGGCTCTCGGGTTCAGCGTTCTCAAAGATGAAGGTTTTCATAGGCACCTGCTTCCGGCGATTCCTTGATTCTATCACTACGGAACATGCACAAGGGCGGCTTGATTCCTTTTTCCGGCCAAGGCAGCATTCGGATCTGCCCGGGAAGAATTCCGCCTTCTCTGTTTTCTCTTCCTAGATTCGTAATCCCCTGACCACGTACTTTTGACCGAACAGCGTGACCACCAGGGCGGGTATCATGGCCATGACCGCCGTGGCACTCATAAGGTGCCATTCGATGCCCAACTCGTGAACAAACTGTGCCGGGGTAGCACCCAGGTGATGTAAGGGACGGTGCGGAAAAGATAGAGTACGACAAAGACGGTCTTGCTCGCCGCCCCCCTGAAGCGGGAAAGCATATAGCCGCTCATTACGGTCACCTGAATGGAGAAAATTGTGGCCAGTGTGGCGACAACCGCGCTGTTGATGAAAGACTCCTGTATCATCGGATAGCGCCAAGCTTCCCAAAAATTCGCCAGGGTAATGTGGGTTCCTCTGTGTACATAGAATACCTCGGACTCCGGGCGGAGAGCAGTCAATGTCATCCAAAAGACCGGGAAGACAATCAGCGAACAGATTGCAACCATGGTGAGCCCGAAAAAGACCCTTTCCCATCCCCTGGCAAGCATAGGATCACCCCTTTGTTCTACAATTCTGAAAGGTAGTAGAGTCCGAAATAGAGAACTACACCTATAACCATGATGATAAGTGCTCCGATGATCGAAGAAGCCGCTCCAACTCCGAAATCCAAAAACACGAATGATTCCTTGTAAGAATAGATGCTAAAGACCTCTGTCATTCGCCCCGGTTCCCCCCTTGTAATGGTCCAGACAACATCGAAGACACGGAAGGCGTCGATGGAACGAATAACAATGGCAACGAGGAGCACTGGGCGCAAAAGCGGAAGCGTAACACTCCTGAAAACCTGCCATTCGTTGGCTCCGTCTATTCTTGCCGCTTCATGGGGTTCCGGAGGAATGTTCTGAAGGGCGGCAAGTATCAGCAGGACGTACCATGGGGTCCAGAGCCAGATATCGGTGAGGATGACGATGGACATACTGGACCATCGATTAACGAGCCAGACCACCGGTTCAAACCCCAGCGCCCTCATAATCACGTTGACGATTCCGAACTGGTCGTTGAAGATCCAGGCGACCATGGTCGCGGCTACCACCGGTGCCACCATCATCGGGAAGACGATCACCGTACGGACGACATTCTGCCCTCGGAATTTTCGGTTCAAGAGCACAGCCAACCCCAGGCCGAGGAGAAGCCCTCCTGACACGGAGGCAAACATGAAGAGAAAGGTGTTGAACAGGACCACACCGTAGAACTGCGCATCGGTAATGACTTTGATGTAGTTCTTGAGTCCGATAAATGGATGTTGCAGATCGGTCAGGATAAACCGGCGGAGGCTGGCATCGATTCCCATGAAAATGGGGAGAATTTCAAAGGCAAGCAGAACAAAGACTGCCGGTGCTATCAAAAAGAACATGAACCGCCGCCGTGCGGCGGCGTGTGAAGGCACTTTCGTTGAGATTGCAGGCTGAGCCATCGGCTTCTCCATCCATGCGAGGAGTGGCGGATTGATCAGCGGAGGACTATACTGTTTTTCTCTTGGCGTGCTGGGCCGGCCTCACACCTGGTTCTCCTGCGGATCTGGGATGAAAGACAAAAAAGGGGAGACATCAACCGAATTCTGGTTCATTTTTCGGCTACTCAGTCATGATCGAGGTAATCTTCTTTGCTCCGTCATTCAAGACCTTGCCGATGTCGCTTCTTTTCCCAACCAGAGCCTTGGTCACAACGTCTGAGAGAGTTGCATTGACCCTTGGCCACTGCTTGAAGAAGTAACATGGAGTCATGACGTAGTCCACGTTGATTACGGAAGACCTCAGGTCCCTGAATAGTGGGTCCTCTTTTGCAAGTTTCTCTTGCACTTTGAGAACCGGAGGAATGCCGCCAACCGATGTCCACAGGTCTCTTTGGACTTCTTCTGTTTCACCCATCCATGTGAGCAACTGTTTGGCGAGTTTCTTCTGTGCAGGAGAACATGCTTTTGGGATTGCCCAGAACCATGCAGCCCTCCAGGCTATCGACTTATGCGGAGAGCTGGGACCCATGATAAAGGGTCCCATTGCCACTTTCCCGGCGATTTTCGACTTCTTGGGGTCGTTGTACTTGCCGTAAAGTGTCGTATCGTTCTCTTCCACCAGGGCTTTGCCTGCCATGAAGATGCCGTCAGCCTCTGTCGCCGTGTATCCAACTTGCCCCGGCGGGCAGATCTTGTGAACATGGATATTGTCCCACCAAAACTCGATGGTTTCACGAAAGCACGGCTCGGGGAGCATGGTTCTCCAGCCGTTCTTTGCCAGAACGTCGTTGTTTCGCTCGTTGAACGGGTAGAATATGTCGCAGCCATTGCTCCAGAGGGACCAGAGGATCGTATTGTAGGTATTTGGGTACTTCATACCACCAACAAGGCCCCATTCGATCTTGCCTTCTTTCTGCAATCTCTTGGAAGTTTCCACGAGTTCGCCCCAGGTCCTCGGGTATTCATCGCGCGATATCAGATCCTTACGGTAGAAGAAGATGCCGAGGGTTTCCGTCAGGGGGAATGCCGTTGCGTGCATCCTTCCGTCCGGCCCTGGCCAGAGCATGCCCGGATCGATGAGCGCTTTCTTGTCCATTGCATAAATGGGCTTTACGTCGTCCAGAGGCTCCAGAAAGGCCCCCGAGGAGCTGACCCCAGTCATCGTTGTGGAAGATGATGTCGAATTCCTGTGGCCCCGATATCAGGCTCGCGGTTATCTTTTCGAGGTAAACCGTGTAGGGGATCGGCGTTCCTTTGACCGTCACCCCGTTCATTTCTCCCCATTTCTTGAACCATTTTACCTGCTGTGCATGAACGGGATAGTTCATGTACGCCACATTGAGCTCCCTTTTGCCTGCAGCCGAGCCCGGGTCCAGGGGACCCACTAGAAGAAAGGCTAAGCCGAGAGTCGCGGTTAATGCCAGTACCTTCGCAAGTAGAGATTTCATCATCGCACCCCTCCTTTGCTTGTAATCCGGTTGGAAAGTCCCCCCTTTCCCTTATGGGTAAGGCTCTTTCTGCCTGTTGCCCCCTTGTTTGTCGTGGGTGAGCCGGTGACTCCCTGATCCTCTTGGTGAGTCATTGGATTCCTTGGGGTGATTTTCTCCATGGAGATTGCCTCAAGTTATCCATGGCCAGTGACAAGAAAGATGAATGTGCCGGTGTTATGAAACGATTCATCTGCCTGCCATGTCTGGAGCCCTGCGCCCTGCTTCAATTCAATTAAATACCCATCGGAGGCCGGGTTGCCTAAAGGAATTAGAAAAAATCCGATCGGATGAAACGATTCATTCACGTTTTTTTCTTATAATCCTTCTCCTTCCCCGTTGTCAAGCTTTTTTTTGACAGGTCTTCCAGGGAGCGGGCACTTCCGCCCGAAAAGACTCAAAACGAGACTTGACCCCTGCTCCCGTGAAGTGAGGCTGAGCAGAGGGCTGCAAGAGGCAACCGGATGCGGAGTTTGATAGAAGCCTATCGGGGATATATGAGTTCCCAGGGACTCGCCTCGGAGTCTCTTTCAACAGGTACTTCGATAAGGGAAGGGGCATCGCTTGCAAGGGCTCTTTCCAGGGCGGTTTTGAGTTCCTTGGGTGTGCCGGCCCGGTACGCCGCCGCTCCAAAGGATTCCCCGAGACGTACGAAGTCGGGGTTCAGCAGTTCAGAGGAGATCAGACGGCCGCCGAACCTCTTTTTCTGATCGCGCCTGACATTGCCGTAGCCGCCGTTGTTGAAGACGATCGTTACGACCCCGATATTGTACTGGACGGCTGTTGCAAGTTCGTGCATCCCGAACATGAAGCCCCCGTCTCCGGTGACGGAGACCACGGCCTTGCCGGGGTTTGCCACCTTCACCCCAAGAGCGGTGGGGAATCCAAAGCCGAGGGTTTGCTGATACCCGCAGGTCACAAAGGTCCGGGGTTCATAGACGGGAAAGCCGAACCACGAGGCAAAACCAACCTGGCAGATCTCTTCGACAAAGAAGCCGTCCGGTGGAAGTACCTCGCGGATGACTTCGAGGAAAGACATCTGCGGCTGGACCTTCTGTATGTCACGGGCGGCTTTGGCTTTTGCTTCACGAATCTCCTCTTTGCGGGAGGATCGGACACGGTGGACTCTTTGGACGGCCCCAATCAGCTCCCGAACGACGGTCCTGGAATCCCCGACGATCCCCACATCGGGCTTGAGCCTGACCATTTCTACCGGATCGATGTCAATCCGAATAAGCTTGAGATCCTTGGACCTGCGGGGCCAATCCCAGGTCGTGCCGATCACTCACGATCCCCCGGCCCCTTCGAAAAGATACTACCGGGGCCTGGAGGGTCTGCGCAAGTTCAAGGATTTCTTGCCTCGCTCCAAGGGCACCGCCACCAACCACTATCATGGGTTTCTCGGCTCCCGCGACCATCTCGGCTGCTCGTTCGATCTGTTCAAGGTCAGGAGGAACAGGCGGTTCGCCCGGACCAGGCCCGGCTATCTCGACTTCCGCCTCCATGTCCATGATATCCCAGCACATTTCCAGCTCCACCGGTCCTGGCCGGCCCGAGTTCATTTGCCTGAAAGCCTCCGCTACCAGGCTGGGAACCCGCGCGGGATGATCGATCCGGGCCGCCCATTTGGTGAGGGTGCGCATGGTAGCCAGTTGATCCGGCAGTTCATGGAGATGGCCTTGCCCTCTTCCCAGATAAGCCGAAGGAACCTGCCCCGTGATACACAAAACCGGAGTATTCGAGCCATAGGCCGTGCACAGGGCGGCGGTCGTGTTGAGCACGCCGGGGCCCGGTACAACCGCATAGGTACCCACCTGGCCGGTTGAAGCCGCATAGCCGAAGGCCATATAGGCCGCCCCCTGCTCATGGCGGGTCCCGATCACGCCGATCCTGTCCCGAGCCTCATACAGGGCGTCGAAAAGGCTGTAGATCTGTACCCCGGGCAACCCGAAGATCCGGTCAACACCGTGGGAGACCAGAGATTGGACGATCGCGGCCCCCCCTGACATGCGCGTCATGTTTGAACCCCCTTGATCGTGCTCGTCTTTCCTCCTGAATCTGCCGTGCCTGCAATAATACCAGAAGCACGGCGAGAGTTTAATACTTTTCCCTTCGGATCGGAGAAGGGGATGGACCGGCTTGAACGTGGGGACCTTTAAGGATTATTCTTAGAAGACTATCGGTGGTTTCGCAATTCGGACAGCTCCAAGGCAAAGCTCTATGGCTTTCCTGAGACTCTATACCGGCAACCGCCTGGAGATCCTCGTTGAAGCGCTGGCAGATGTACTCAGGAAACCTCTGAGCTCGCCCCTGGCCAAGGAGATCATCGTGGTCCAGAGCAAGGGCATGGAGCGCTGGGTCTCCATGGAACTTGCCAGGCGCCACGGGGTCTGTGCCAACTGTAGTTTCCCCTTCCCGAACCGCTTTGTCTATGACATCTCCCGGAGAGTGGTCCCGTCTCTACCCGAGCGTTCGCCCTTTGACCCGCGGGTGATGAGATGGAAGATCATGAAGCTGCTACCCTCCTGCATCACCAGGGACGGCTTTGAGAGTCTCAGGAGCTATCTGGAAGGGGGCCGGGAAGACCTCAAGCGCTTCCAGCTTTCGGTGCAGATCGCCGACATGTTTGACCAGTACCTGCTCTTCCGGCCGGAGATGATTCTCGGGTGGGAAAAGGGCAGAGAGGACCACTGGCAGGCGGTGCTCTGGAGAGAACTGGCCAAAGGCGAGGAGGACAGACACCGGGCGGCCATCGGGGAAGCCCTTTTCTCTGCCCTTGAGAGGCCTTCCCTTGAGATAGAGGGCCTGCCGGAGAGGGTTTCCGTGTTTGGGATCTCAGCCCTCCCGCGGTTTCACATGCAGGTCTTTGCCGCGATATCGAGGTTCAGCGAAGTGAACCTCTTTCTCATGAACCCCTGCGGCGAGTACTGGGGCGACATCCTCTCCGACCGGGAGATGAGAAAAAACACGGGCAGACAGGCCGGTCGGGGTCTTTCTCGAGATGACCTCCATCTGGAAAGGGGAAACGGCCTGCTTGCCTCAATGGGCAGGCAGGGGAGGGATTTCTTTGATCTGGTGACCGGGTTTGACTGTGACGAGATTCGGGCGTTCGTGGATCCGGGCGAGGGGGATCTACTTTCCTGCATCCAGTCCGACATTCTCAACCTCAGAGACCGAAACGGAGCAAGAGAGGGCAAGAAACGGATTGCAGAGAGCGACAGGTCGATCCAGATCCACTCGTGCCACAGTCCCATGCGGGAGATCGAGGTCCTCCACGACAGCCTTCTCGATCTGTTTGAGAAAGATCCGACCCTGATGCCGAGAGACATTCTGGTCATGACACCGGATATTGAATCATATGCGCCTTATATTCAGGCCGTCTTCGATCGCCGGAGAGACGATCCGAGATGGATTCCCTTCAGCATTGCTGACCGGAGTATCAGGAAGGAGAGCGGTATTGTTGAGACCTTCCTGGCGATTCTTGAGCTCTGGGGTGGGCGGTTCGGAGTCTCACAGGTCCTGGCCCTGCTGGAGACGCAGGCAGTGCAGCGGAGGTTCGGTCTGTCAGAGCGTGATCTCGACCTGATTCTGAGATGGGTGGACGAGACACGGATCAGGTGGGGAATCGACGGAAAGAGCCGGAGCGAGCTGGGGCTGCCGGAATTTCAGGAAAACACCTGGAGGGCCGGCCTGGACAGGCTCCTTCTCGGCTATGCAATGCCCGGGGGGGAGGAGAAGATGTTCCGCGGCGTCCTCCCCTATGACCACGTAGAGGGGAGCGAGACCTCGGTGCTCGGGGCGTTTGTCCATTTCGCGGAGGAGCTTTTTTCTCACACCAGGTCTCTTGGTAGGCCGCAGACCCTGGATGAATGGGCGGTCACCCTGAGGGAGGTTCTTGATGCCTTCTTCCAACCCGATGACGAGGCAGAGAGGGAAGTGCAGGCAATACGGGCGGCCCTGGCCGAACTCTCGGCCATGGGCGGGGTGTTCGACCAAGAGATCGGAATCAATGTCATCAAGTGGCATCTGGAGACCCAGTTGCAGGGTGAGGGCTTCGGCTTTGGATTCATCACCGGGAGAACGACTTTCTGCGCCATGCTCCCCATGCGAAGCATCCCCTTCAGGGTGATCTGCCTTGTGGGCATGAATGGGGACGCCTATCCCAGGCAGTCAAGGCCGCTCGGTTTCGACCTGATGGCAAAGGACCCGCGGCCCGGTGACCGGTCCCTCCGGGATGAGGACCGGTATCTGTTTCTCGAGGCGATTCTCTCGGCTAGAGAGAGGCTCTACATCAGTTATGTGGGGCAGAGCATCCAGGACAACAGCCTCAGGCCGCCTTCGGTGCTTGTGAGTGAACTGGTGGACTACGTGGAACAGGGTTTTGAGATCCCGGGGAAGACAATGGTGGACCATCTCGTTACAAAGCACAGGCTTCAGGCTTTCAGCCCAGAGTATTTCAAGAAGGACGGCAGGCTCTTCAGCTACTCAAAGGAAAGCCTCCAGGCAGCCAGGGCCTTGCAGGAGGCCGGGGAGGCTGTTCCCTTTATTTCCAAAGGGCTTGCCGAGCCCGAAGAGGAATGGAAGACCCTTGAGGTGGGTGATCTTTGCGGCTTTCTCGCAAACCCGGCAAGGTTCCTGCTCAACAGGCGGTTGGGGGTCTATCTTGAGCAGGAAGCGCAGGTTCTCGCTGAGAGAGAATCCTTCGAGCTGAAGGGTCTGGAAAGGTATCTCTTGGAGCAGGATCTGGTGGAAAGGGGATTTGCGGGGCGAGACCTCGGGGACTTTCTGCAGCCGGTCAAGGCCTCGGGTCGCCTTCCCCATGGGACTGCGGGGGAGTGCCTGTACGAACGGCTCAGTCAGGGCGTTCAGGCTTTTGTCGAGAAGACCCGGGACTGCCTGCGAGATAGGACCCCCGAGCCTGTCGAGGTCGACCTGAGAGTTTCGGGCTTCAGGCTGACTGGGAGAATCGACAATATCTATGGAGGGAGGCTGGTGGAGTACCGCTATGCCCGGGTGAGGCCCAAGGACCGGTTGAAGATATGGGTCTATCACCTGGTTCTCAACAGCGCCGGGGCCGCCGGCTGTCCCCGGACCAGCATCCTGGTGGGGCTGGACAGACAGAGGGGTAAGGATCCGGTGTGGGCTGCCTGGGAATACAGCCCTGTTGAGAACAGCCGGGAAATTCTTGGAAAGCTCCTTGGGAGGTATTGGGAGGGATTGACGAGGCCGCTCTGTTTCTTCCCGGAGTCTTCGTGGCTGTATGCAGATGGGGTCAAGAGGAGGGGCAGATCCCAGGCCGAATCGCTCCAGAAAGCCCGCCGGCAGTGGACTGGGAGCGATTGGGTACGGGGTGAAAAGGAAGATCCGTACTATCGGCTCTGTTTTTCCGGTGTTGATCCACTGGAGGCTGCATTCTGCGAGATCGCCCTGGAGGTGTTCGAACCCCTCCTGGAACACGAGGCAGATAGAAGAGATGGCAGGATTTGAGCATTTCGATCTCTTGAAGAGCCCCCTTGAAGGTACAAACCTCATCGAGGCCAGTGCCGGGACAGGGAAGACACACGCTGTCACGGGGCTGTTTCTCAGGCTCGTCCTGGAGAAGGAGCTGTCCGTAAAGGAGATATTGGTTGTCACTTTTACCGAGGCCGCCACGGAGGAGTTGAGAGACAGGATCCGGGCAACGCTGAGGGAAGCCGCTCTTGCGTTCTCTGCCGGGGGCAGTGGAGACCGGCTTCTCGACGGTCTGGTAAAGAACCACGCCGATGCGGTGCAGGCACAGGAGGTCCTCAAAGAGGCGCTGAGGGATTTCGACCAGGCCGCGGTATTCACCATCCATGGGTTCTGCCGGGCAGTGCTCCGCGAGAACGCCTTTGAAAGCGGCAGCCTCTTCGATACCGAGCTGGTGACCTATGAGGAAGATATCAAACGGGAGGTCGTGGAGGATTTCTGGCGCCGCCACCTCTATCGTGCCACCCCGGTGTTCGCGAACTATGCGATGAACAGGAAATTCACCCCGGATGGTCTCCTCTCCCTGGTGGGTGGTCGTGTGGGCCGGCCTTATGTGAAGGTAATCCCAGAGGTTGACATTCCGGATACCTCCGGCCAGGAAAGCGCGTTTCAGAGCTGTTTCGACGAGGTTCGCAGGGCCTGGCCCTCGGTACGGGAGGAGATCGAAGGTATTCTTACCTCTCATCCAGGCCTCAAGAAATCGGTATACAGACCTGCCGCGGTCTCCGGCTGGATCCGGAGCATGGACGCCTGGTTGGCATCAGGCAGAAGCAATCCGGAACTCTTCGAGGGCTTCGGGAAGTTTACCTCGAGTGTGCTCAGGGAGTCGGCAAAGCAGGGTTCTGCTGTTCCGGCGCATCCCTTCTTCGATCTCTGTGAAGACCTCGCCAAGAAGAAGAGGGATCTTGATGAGGTCTTGGGCCGGCGTCTCCTGGGTTTGAAGGCCGAACTGTTCCGGTACGTCGGCGAGGAGCTCGCAAAGAGGAAAAGGGAGAGAAATGTTCAGTCCTTCGACGATCTCCTCCTGAACCTGCACCGCGCCCTTGAGGGGCCGAGCGGGCAGGATCTTGCCAGGGCGGTTCGCAGGAAATTCAAGGCGGCTCTCATCGACGAGTTCCAGGATACGGATCCGATCCAGTATGGGATCTTCAGGAGAGTCTTTGAGGGCGGCAACAGCATCCTCTTTCTGATTGGCGACCCAAAACAGGCCATATACGGCTTCCGTGGTGCCGATGTCTTCGCGTACATGGAGGCTTCAAGAGATGTGAAGAGACGATACACCCTCCGCGAGAACTGGCGATCAGAACCTGCCCTGGTGACCGCGGTGAACACGATTTTCACGAATCCGGAGCGTCCCTTTGTGTACGATGAGATCCGCTTCCAACCGGCCAGACCGGCACCCGGGCAGGACAGGGATCTGCTGGTGATAGACGGTAAGAGCGAGCCCCCTTTTCGGCTGTTGTTGCTCAATGCGGACAAGGTCACGGACAGGGGAAAGCCTGTGACCAAAACGGAGGGCAGGGAGCTTATCCAGAGGGCCGTAGCAGCGGAGATCTCGCGTCTTCTCCAACTCGGTAGAGACAAGAGGGCTCTCTTGGGGGAGATGCCGCTGGGCGAGAGGGATATCGCCGTTCTGGTTCGTAGAAACGAGGAGGCCCGCCAGATGCAGAAGGCTCTCCTGGGGCTTCGAATCCGAAGCGTTCTTTACAGCACGGCAAACCTGTTCGACTCGGACGAGGCCCTTGAGATGGAGAGGATCCTGGCGGCAATGGTCGAGCCGAAGAACGAAAGACGCCTCAAGGCTGCCCTGGCCACAGATATGATGGGGGTGAGGGGAGAAGAGCTGGAGAATCGGCCGGAGAATCAAGCCGCACTGGAGGGATGGCTGGGCAGGTTCAAGGAGTATCACGACCAGTGGAGGCAGAGGGGTTTTGCCAGGATGTTCCGGCGTTTTATGTGGGAACAAGGGGTTCTCGGCCGGCTCATGGCTTTTCCCGACGGGGAGCGCCGGAGCACGAACATCCTCCACCTCGTCGAGGTGCTTCAACAGGTATCGGCGGAGAGAAGACTCGGCATGGCCGGGCTCCTGAAATGGCTTTCGGAGCAGAGGGATTCGAGCACTCCGCGGCTGGAGGAACATCAGCTCCGTCTGGAAAGCGATGAGAATGCCGTGAAACTCGTGACCATCCACAAGAGCAAAGGCCTCCAGTACCCCGTTGTGTTCTGCCCCTTTTGCTGGGAAGGGTCGAGGGTCAGAAACACGGGCGGGCCTTTTGCCTTCCATGATGAGCGGGAAAACATGAGGCTGACCCTCGATCTCGGGTCTGAGACGATCGAAGAGCACCGGAGGCTTGCCGAAAAGGAACTGCTGGCAGAGAACCTCCGGCTCCTCTATGTGGCCCTGACCAGGGCAAGGAACCGTTGTTACCTCGTCTGGGGAAGGTTCAACGAGGCGGAGACTTCCGCCCTGGCTTACCTTTTTCATCAACCAGGCCCGGGGAAGGCGGAGGAGATCGTGGAGGCGACGGCAGAGAGGTTTGCGACCCTGGATGAGGGAGATGTCTACCGGGAATTGAAAGCCATCCAGGATAATGCCCGTGGAACCATCAGGCTCTCCGAGATGGAGAGGGAAGAGGGGAGAGAGTATCGGGTATCGCCCGCCGGCAGATTCGAACTCACCTGCCGGGAATTCGCCGGAAGGATAGATCGAAACTGGGGGATTTCGAGTTTCTCCTCCCTGTTGTCGGGCTTCGACCAGCCGCACACTGCGGAACTGGCGGATCGTGATGCAGTCCGTCCGGTTGATGGGGAGGATCTGGCGGCCATTGGAGGGCCGGCCATCGAGGAGGAACCCTCAGGGATCTTTTCTTTTCCCAGAGGAGCGAGGGCAGGCACGCTTCTTCACGATCTGCTCGAGCATCTGGATTTTACGGAGCAAGACGGCTCTGCCGTAAGGAGACTCGTTGCCGACAAGCTCACCGAATACGGGTTTGGATCATTTTGGGAGGAAACCCTCTGCGATATGATCCGGAAGGTGATTTCCACGCCCCTCGAGCCGGGACAGGAAGGCCTTACCCTATCCCGCGTCGAGAATAAGGATCGGCTCAACGAACTCGAGTTCTATTTCCCACTGAAATCCGTCTCTCCGGATATTCTGAAAGGGGTTTTTCGGGAGTACGCCGGATCCGATCTCCCGGCAGAATTGCCGGAGTTTGAGGGGAGGCTTAGATTCTCCCCTGTCAGGGGATTCATGAAGGGATTCATGGATATGGTCTTCCGGTTCGAGGAGCGGTTCTACCTGGTCGATTGGAAGTCGAACTTCCTCGGTGCCAGGGTGGAAGACTACGGCCGGGAACGCCTGGCCAGGGCCATGAGGGAGGAACTCTACACACTCCAGTACTGGATATACACCGTGGCGCTGAACGAGTACCTGGGCCTCCGCATGCCCGGCTATGACTATGAAAGGCACTTTGGAGGGGTGTATTACGTCTTCCTCCGTGGTGTGGATCCGGAAAGGGGGCCGGGCTTCGGGATTTACAGGGACAGGCCGTCAGGAGCACTGGTAAAGGCACTCTGCGAGACCCTGATAGATCGCCTCCAGCGACCGGGAGGGGGCTTTACGGCTCCACGAGTCCCTTCGGAAGAGTCGGGATCTTGAAACAAGGTGGCATCTTGGAAAAAGACGCTCTGTGCCGTCTTTACCAAAGCGGGGTGTTCTCTCATCTGGACATCTATTTTGCCCGCTTCACGGCGAGACTTGCAGGCCGGGATGTGCCTGAGGTCTCTCTTGCTGCGGCTCTGGTGAGCAGGTACACCAGAAAGGGCCATGTCTGCCTCGATCTCTCTGCCCTTGAGGGCAAACCCTTTCCAGAGCAGGGAGAGGAAGCTTTGCTCTGCCCTAGGCTGGCCGACTGGTGCAGGAAGCTGAGAGAGTCGCCGGTGGTGGGCGCACCGGGGGAATACAACCCCCTGGTCCTTGATGAGCACTCGAGGCTCTATCTGTACCGCTACTGGGATTATCAGGAGAGACTGGCGGATCAGATCCGGAAACGTGTCGGCAGGGATTACGTGAACACCGATCCGGAGCTTCTCGGACAGGGATTGACACGCTTCTTCCCAAGGAGCGAAACCCGCGGGATCGACTGGCAGAGAGTGGCTGCCTTCAGTGCCCTGACGAGCAGGTTTTCCGTCATTTCCGGGGGGCCCGGCACGGGCAAGACCACCACTGTTGGGAAGATACTCGCACTGCTTATCGAGCAGGCCGAGCCGGACAGGCTCCGGATCGCCCTTGTTGCCCCGACCGGCAAGGCTGCGGCCAGGTTGCACCAGGCGATCGAGCAGGTAAGGGAGACGCTCGATTGTCCTGAAGGGGTCAAGGAGGCAATCCCGCGGGAGGCCTCAACCATACACAGGCTGCTCGGAAGCGTTTCAGGCTCTCCCTATTTCCGGCATCATGCCGGAAACCCCCTGCCCCACGACGTGGTGGTGGTTGATGAGGCTTCCATGGGAGACCTGGCCCTCATGTCGAAACTCGTCCAGGCGCTTCACCCCCGAGCCCGGCTGATACTCCTGGGAGACAGGGATCAGCTCGCTTCCGTAGAGGCAGGCTCGGTTCTCGGCGACATCTGTGATACCGGGACCTTCCACGGTTTTTCAAGGGGCTTTTCCGATGAGCTCAAAAGGGTCGGAGGTTGCGAGATCGACATACCCTTCGTGGATGAGGACGGGGCAGCGATTCAGGACTGTATTGTTGAACTTCAGGAGAGCTATCGCTTTGGGAGGGATAGCGGTATCGGGGCGCTCAGCCGGGCAGTGAACAGCGGGGACAGTGATCGAGCGACAAGACTCCTTGCAGGCAGCAGATATGGAGATATTGGGTGGAGAGAGCTGCCGAGGCCCGAAGCTCTGCCCGGTGCCCTCAGGGAACCGGTAGTAGAGGGGTTTCACGACTACTTGAAAACCGATGAACCCTGGGAGGCCTTTCGGCGATTCGATGGGTTTCGGATTCTCTGTGCCCTTAGGGAAGGGCCTTACGGTGTCGCTGCAATCAACTCCTTGGTGGAGCGGATCCTCAAGAGGGAAAGGATCATCGAGGCTGACCAGGAGTGGTACCTCGGCCGCCCGGTTCTGATTACCAGAAACGACTATGACCTCCAGCTCTTCAACGGCGACGTCGGAATCATGCTGCCTGATGGTGAGGCGGGCGGCGAGCTCCGCGTATTCTTTCCCGCTCCGGACCGAAAACTGAAGAGGGCGAACCCGGTCAGGCTGCCGGAAAGTGAAACCGCCTATGCAATGACCGTTCACAAAAGCCAGGGATCAGAATTCGATAGGGTGCTCTTCCTCCTTCCGGACAGGGACTCTCCGGTACTTACACGGGAGCTTCTTTACACGGGCATCACCCGCGCCAGGGAGAGTGTGGAGGTGTGGGGCCCGGAGAGTGTTTTCCGTGGTGCCGTCTCTCGCCGGACCGAACGAACCTCCGGCCTCCGGGACGCCCTGTGGGAGTGCGTCACGGGTCCATCCGATCCCTTCTCCCCTTGAGGGAACGCATCGGACGAGCAGCCTGGTCTCGGCGGCTCCTCATGCGGTGCTGTCTCTCCCGGCCACCGTGTTGTAAAGCCAGCCGAAGAACCATCCGCAGACCGCGCCGTCGACCAGCGCGTACAAGATCCCCACAACCAGGTCGCCGACTGAACCCGTGGCGTGATAGCCCGGGTAGACCGAAGCCAGGAATTTCAAGTACTCCGTGCCGTATCCCGGCCAGATCAGATTTGGAACCCCAACGAGAAGTGTTGCCAGTGCCCAGAGAATGCCCCCGGTCAAGGCCAGGGCCTTCGGGTTCAGTTTCATCATCTCCTCCTTCCTGAATCCCCTAGGAATTCAGCTATGCCCGGATCCATTCCGACCATTCCTAAGGTCTTGTTACCTCGAACGCGATGGGAATGTCAATGACCGGGATGATGCGGGGTCTTTCCCGGGAGTTTTCCGAAAATCCTTGATCGGGGAGGTCAGGAAACTCCAGGCCACTTTCTCCTTGACAAGGAAGACCGCTTTGGCTGAGAATGGGGAGGTCGATGGGGATTGTGGGCCTGTGGTAAACAAATCCAGGTAAAGGAGGAAGGCGATGAAGCGGCGGCGTATCTCTGCATGGGTGTTTTTGTGGGCTCTTGGTTTGTCATGGATGGCGGCGTCGGCATCCGCCGGGGTTCTTGACGACATAAGGTCGAAAGGGGTCCTGGTGGTCTCCACGGACGCCAACTACGCGCCCCAGAGCTTTCTGAACGACAAGGGAGAGCTTGTCGGCTTCGATATCGATGTGGCCAGAGAGGTGGCAAGGCGGCTCGGGGTGAAGGTGAAGTTCGTCACCCCTGACTGGGACCTGATTGTGGCCGGCAAATGGGGGGGACGATGGGATCTGAGCATCGGGAGCATGACCATCACGGCGGAGAGAGCGAGGGTGGTGGATTTCTCGACCCCCTACTACTACACTCCCGCTCAGTTCGCCGTGTACAGGACGAACAGGACGATCATCGTTCTGAGTGATTTCAGGGGGAAGACCGTCGGCGTTGGAAGCGGGACCACCTACGAATCCTACCTGGATCCGAACCAGACCCTGACCATCGGGGGTGGGGAGAAGATCATCTACCAGGTGAAAGGCGCTAAGGTGAGACCGTACTCCACAGACATGGAGGCGGTTCAGGACCTGGCACTGGGGGATGGAGTCAGGCTCGACGGGGTTCTGACTTCGGGTTATGTCGTCACCGAGGCGATCAAGAAGGGAATGCCCATCAGACCAGTTGGAAATCCCGTCTACTACGAGCCTCTTGCCGCGGCCTCGGACAAGGCGCGGCCGGGGAGCGCAGAACTCATCGAGAAGGTGAGCCAGATCTTCCGGGCCATGCACGAGGATGGGACCCTGACGAAATTGTCCATGAAGTGGTACGGGATGGATGTGACCAAGAAGGCCCGGTAGAATCGTGTTTCGGCCCTGCGCGGGAGGGAGGACGGCACCTATCGGTGATGCTCAGTCGCGCCCTGAAGGCGTAGCAGTCGCTCAAACAAAACTCAAACATATCGAAGAGGCCAAGCGGGCACGCAAGGTGTTCCTCGTGCAGGTCTCCTTGGTGTGGGTGGGTATATTCGCCGGCCTGCTCTTCGTCTTCTACCACTTCAACCTCGATTTCGCATTCATGGTCAAGTACCTCCCCTTTATCATGAGAGGGGTGGGAATGACCGTCTATGTCTCTGTTCTTTCGATCATCGCCGCCTCTGTTCTCGCCCTTTTCGGCTCCATAGCGAGGTTATCCAAGAACCCTGTTTTCTACGGTATTTCGACTTTCTATGTCTCCATAATCCGGGGCACACCGCTTATTGTCCAGATATTCGTGATCTATCTGGGCCTCCCCCAGATGGGTATTGTCCTCGGAGCGGTCCCCGCGGGGATTATCGCCCTTGGTGTCAACTACGGGGCTTACATGACGGAGATATTCAGGGCCGGGATCCAGTCTATCGGCCGGGGGCAGATCGAGGCGGCCTATTCAATCGGAATGACTTACAGCCAGATGATGAGGCGGGTGGTGCTTCCCCAGGCCCTTCGCCTCATCATCCCGCCCACGGGCAACGAGTTCATCGCCATGCTCAAGGATTCGGCTCTTGTGGCTTTTCTCGGCGTGTGGGAGCTCTTTTTCAGGGCGACGAAAGTCGGGAGGCAGAATTTCCGTAATATGGAGACCCTGATAATAGCCGCACTCTTTTACTGGATGGTGACCATCATCTTCCAGTACTTCCAGTCCCGGCTGGAGACCCACCTGGCCAAGGGGACGAGAAGAATAACGGGGATGACCCACTAGCCCTGCGGCGCGAGAGTGAGCCTGGTGGCTCAAACCGAGCAGGAGAGGGGAAACTGGAGGGTCTCACGGAGAGAATCCCTTGCCCGAGCCTATCATAGTCATAAAGGATCTTGTGAAGTATTTTCACCACCTCTATGTCTTGAAGGGGATCACCACCGAGGTGGTTCGAGGAGAGGTGGTTGTCATCATCGGGCGGAGCGGTTCGGGGAAGAGCACTTTTTTGAGATGTCTGAACATGCTCGAGGAACCCCAGTCCGGCCATGTCGAGATCGACGGGATCGAACTTCCCATCGGGCAGAAGAGGACGGCCGATGTCAGAAGAAGGATCATCGAGATCCGCACCCGGATGGGAATGGTTTTCCAGGAGTTCAATCTCTTCCCTCATCGCACTATCATCGAGAACATCATCGAGGGGCCTGTCATCGTGAAGGGGGAGGATCACAAGAGGGCCGTTGCCAGGGGAGAGGAGCTCCTGCAGTGGGTCGGCTTGAGTGAAAAAAGGGACAGCTATCCGGACCAACTGTCCGGAGGGCAGAAACAGCGGGTGGCGATCGCCCGCGCCCTGGCTATGGAGCCTAAGATCATGCTGTTCGACGAGCCCACCTCGGCCCTGGATCCCGAACTGATCGGTGAAGTGCTCAGCGTGATGAAAAGGCTCGCGGAGCAGGGGATGACCATGCTCGTGGTGACTCATGAGATGGGTTTTGCCAGGGAGGTGTCGGACCGGATCATCTTTCTGGATCAAGGGGAGATCATCGAGGAGGGCCCTCCGGACAAGATCATGAAGGATCCATCCCACGAGAGTACCCGCCTTTTTCTCAGCCATATTCTTTGATTCTCGTGGAGGCTCAGGCTGATTCTTCCATTGACGAAGTGAACTCAAGGCCTCAGAGGCCCTGCGCTCCGGCCTCGATCGGGGAGTGCTTAAGAAAACCGGCAAGTGGAAGGCACGGTGGAGGCCGGGCCCGGCTCCTCCAGGGGATCCGATCCTCCCTCACAGGATCTGGCTAAGGAAGAGCTTGGTCCTCTCATGGATGGGATTGGTGAAGAAGTGCTCTGCCGTACCTTCCTCCACGATCTGGCCTGCATCCATGAAGACGACCCGGTCGGAGACCTCTCTGGCGAACCCCATTTCGTGGGTTACCACCACCATGGTCATCCCCTCACGGGCCAGGGTTTTCATCACGTCCAGGACTTCGCCGATCATCTCCGGGTCGAGCGCGGATGTGGCCTCGTCGAACATCATGATCTTGGGGTGCATGGCCAGGGCACGGGCGATCGCCACTCGCTGCTGCTGGCCTCCTGAAAGCTGGGAGGGATAGGCGTTCTCCTTTTCCAGGATTCCCACCTTGTGGAGTAACTGCCGGGCAATTTCGGTCGCCTCTTCTCTGGTGCGTTTCCGAACCACCTGCTGGGCCAGGGTCACGTTTTCCAGGACTGTTTTGTGTGGAAAGAGATTGAAGAGCTGGAAGACCATGCCGATCTCTTCCCGGATCTTGTTCATGTTGACGTCCTTGTCGTATATGTTGACGCCGTCGATTATGATCTCCCCGCTGTCGAGTTCTTCGAGACGGTTGAGACACCTGAGGAGAGTGCTCTTACCGGAACCACTGGGGCCGATGATGACCACCACCTCCCCCTTGTTTATGTGGGTGGAAAAGTCGACAAGAGCCTTCACCTCCTTGCGGTCCGGAGTCCTGAAGGTCTTGTAGGCATGGCGAACCTCAATCACTGATCGCAAGCCTCCTTTCAACATACTGGGTGGCCATGGAGAGGGTAAAGGTCATGATGAGATAGAGGAAGGCCACGGTAAAGTATATCTCAAAAGCATCGTAAGTTCTCGCAACGGCCTGCTGTCCCTGAAACATGAGATCGGCCAGGGCGATGACCGAGACCAGGGAAGAGTCCTTTATGAGTGAGATGAATTGCCCTGCCAGGGGCGGAATGATCCTCTTGAAAGCCTGGGGAAGAATCACGTGCCGCATGGCCTGGCCGTAAGTCATGCCCAGGGACCGTGCGGCCTCGATCTGTCCCTTGTGAATCGACTGAATACCGGCCCGCACGATCTCTCCCACGTAGGCACCCGCAAAGATGGAGAGGGCAGCCGTGCCGGCGGTAAAGGCGGAGAGCCTGAGCATGGAGCCCACGAAAAAGTATATTATATAGATCTGCACCAGAAGGGGGGTGTTGCGGATGAGTTCGACGTATGCCGCTGCAATCCCCCTGGTCACGGGTTCGTGGGAGAGTCTGCATATCCCCACGATCGTCCCGATGATGATCGCAAACACAATCGATATGATCGAGATCTTGAGGGTTAGCACGAACCCGATCATCAGAACGCCCAGATGGAGCCCGGGAGCAGAGTCGGTGGCGGATTTGGTGCCGTAGTAAAAGAGCATCTTGGGGATCTCTCCCCAATGCCACATGTAGGTGATCCCCTTTTTCGTGAAAAAGTAGTAGACCGAAGCAACGACTATTGCCAGAACCGCAAGGGTTATGATCGATCGTTTGTTGAAACCCAAAGTCAGTCTCCCCTCTTTAAGTAACGGGGGGGATGCATCGGCATCCCCCCCTTCGGCTTATCTCTTTTTCTTGGCTACTTCCCCCAAGTAGTCCACGAACCATTTCTGTTTGAATTTCTCCCAGCGCCCGTCTCCGCGGACCTGCCTCAGGAAGTTATTGAGCCAGTTGAGGAAGTCAGGATCACCTTTACGGATTGCCCATGCCAGGGGCTCATAGGTGATGGGCTCGAAGAGTCCCATGGTTTTGTCCTTGTACATGGCGGCAAAGACCCTGACTTGTGGTTCGTCATAGATGAAGGCATCGGCAAGGCCGTTTGCGACCTGTAGGCCGGCTTCTGCCTCTGTCTTGAAGAGTCGCAGGGTCGCCTTGGGCATCATCTTCTCTGCCGTGAAGGCGCCGGTAACCCCCAGCTTGCTGGTGATGATGACCCCTTCCTTGTTGAGGTCCTTGTAGCTCTTGTACTTGTCCTTGTCCTTCTTGTTGATCAGCAGGCACTGGCCGATGTAGTAGTAGGGCTCGCAGAAGTTTACCTTTAGATTGCGGCTCTGGAGAATCGTCATTCCTGACATGATGATGTCGAATTTGTGAGTCATCAGGGCAGGAATGATACCTTCCCAGGCAGTGTTGATCAGTTTGACCTTTTTTTCTCCCCCTTCGCCGAAAATGGCCTTGCCCATCTCATAGGCCATGTCCACATCGAAGCCGACGATGTTTCCCTTCTCGTCCTGCATTTCGAAAGGTTGGTATCCTGCTTCCAGGCCCACCAGAAGCTCACCTCGCTTCAGGATCTCCTCGAGGGTGGAAGCCCTGGCGATCTCCTCGGTGGTGATGGCCATGGCCGAGCCCACGACAAAGGAGCCCAGAAAGAGGACAGCCAAAGCTAGAAAGAACACCCTTTTCATGCTAAACCTCCTTTTTCTTATTCTCCAAGAAAAGACCGTCCAGAGACCGGAACCCCTGGACCTCCCCCTTTGTTTTTTTCTCCTCACCTCCTTTCTATGCCCTTATCCGGTAAATCAGGCCTGTCCCGAAGTTTCCCACCTCCCTCCGCGAGAACCAGACAACCATGACAGGGCCGTCCCTTTCTCCGCTTCCCCGAAAAGGTTCCCAGATCTTCCCTCTCCTTTATAAAGGATCTGGAAATAATGTCAACCGATTTGTCTGCCTGGTTTTCCCTCGCTTTCCCCTGCAGGTATTCTCCAACTATTTGAAACAACCAGGAAGTCTGATCACGGAAAGAGAAAACGGCCCTTGGAGCCTCCCCGCGACAGCAGGAGGGAACGTATAGGGGGGTTCCTCCGGGAAAGGAGGAAACCCCGGGTATGGTCGGTCGTCACTCGAGAATCGCTCTGGAGCGAAGGCTGCGAGGTGTCCGGGTACCCCTCCCGCCGAGCCGCCCGTCGTGCGAAGGGACGAGCCCCCACTCTGCGAGGCCGCGGGGCCGGGATCAGGAGGTCGAGCAGAACCGAGATTGGAATTGGTTGGAAAAATCGTTCAGAGGAAGGAACCGCGCTCTTTCGGTTACGGCCCACAAACAAGGTGCAGGAACCCTTGATCGAGAGGTGATGAACATGTCTTTCTAATGTTTGAAGGCTCGCTGGCCAGTGAATACCATGGTGACCTTCGGGGTCGCTTCATTGCAGGCCTCGATCACCTCGTAGTCCCTTTCCGACCCGCCCGGCTGGATGACCCCGGTTATCCCTTCCCGGATCGCCACATCCACACCGTCCCGGAAGGGGAAAAAGGCATCCGAGACCATGACGGAGCCCTTGAGGCCACCCCGGATCTCTCGAACCCGGGCATCGATCTCTTCCTTGTCCCGGGCGGGGCGGTCTCCCCGGTCGATCTCGGCCTCCAGGGTCTTGTAAGGGACGCCGTGGGCCTTGAAACAGATAGCATCGGCACATTTGGTATATGCCTTGAAAATCGCTATCTCGGCGACTCCCACCCTATCCTGTTCCCCTGTTCCGATTCCCACGGTGACGCCGTCTTTGACGTATATCACGGAGTTGGAGGTGACACCCTGTTCCACACTCCAGCCGAAGAGCATGTCCCTCGCCTCTTGAGGCGTCGGCGGGCGCTCGATCCTGTATTCCTTGCCCTGGTGTGCGGCCTTCGCAGGAAGAAAGTCCTCCGGCCGGGTGATCCGGTTGAGGGCTGAACGCTGGACTATGATTCCTCCGTCGATGAGAGACTTGAAATCGACAAAGGGAAGCTGGCGGAACTGCTCGAGGCGGTCGATCCGCCTGATTCGAACGATCCTCAGGTTCTTTCTTTTCCTTAGGATGTCGACCGTCCCGTCCTCAAACTCGGGAGCCACCACGACTTCGAGATAGTTCTCTTTGATCATCTCCGCGGTTGTCCTGTCCAGTGTCCTGTTGAAGGCCGCACATCCACCGAAGGCGGCGATTCGATCGGCCATGTTGGCCCTCGAGTACGCCTCGGCAAGAGTGTCCCCATAGGCCACACCGCTGGGGTTGTTGTGCTTCATTATGGCGGCAGCGGGCCTGTCGGTGAGAAACTTCAGGATGTTGAGAGCATTGTCCATGTCCGTGAGATTGATTTTTCCAGGGTGCTTGCCGAACTGGAGCATGTCGTCTTCGGTGAGAGAACTCACGAGGCCCAGGCCGGGCTCGACAAAGGCGCACTCCCCCAGGACCAGGTTGCCGTGGACCAACTCGTAGAGGGCCGCCTCCTGATCCGGGTTCTCTCCGTAACGGAGCCCCTTTTCAACCAGCCTGCCGGTCTTTTCATCCGGGATCTTCCAGGTTCGTTTCCTGTAAAGGAGGCGTTGGGTACCGAAGGTGATGGTCATCTCCTCGGGGAAATGGTCATCCGCCATCCGCCTGTACATCTGTTTCAGCTCTGCCATCTGCTCATCCTTGCTAGAAGGTCACCTTTGGAGGTGTCTTTGCCTGTTCCGGAGCCTTGAAGAGTTCTGCCCTCTGGAAACCGAACATTCGAGCGAGGATGTTGGTGGGAAAACTCCGTATGGCCGTGTTGTATCGCCTTACCGCCTCGTTGTAACGGCGCCGCTCCACGGCGATTCGATTCTCTGTCCCCGCCAGCTCGTCTTGGAGCCGAAGGAAGTTTTGGTTGGCCTTAAGATCCGGATAGCGCTCCACCACGACGAGCAGCCGGGCCAGGGCTGAACTGAGTTCGTTGTTGGCACCGATCTTACCCTCAATGGATCTTGCCCCGGCCACCTTGGCCCGGGCCTCGGTCACCTCTGTGAGCACCTCCTTTTCGTGCTTGGCATATCCTTTGACGGTTTCAACGTAGTTGGGGATCAAATCGAGGCGGCGCTGGAGCTGGTTCTCCACCTGAGACCATGCGGTCTTTACGTTTTCATCGAGAGCAACAAGCCGGTTGTACGTACTCTTCACCGAGAGGAAGAAGATCAGGACAACCAGCAGGATGACACCGATGACAATCAGGGATCTCTTCATGATTTAGCCCTCCTCGACTTCAAGTTGATCCACCTTCTTCCAGAGTTCCCGGATCGCCCGGAGGTAGCGCTCCATGAGCCGCTCCATTTCACCCCTGGGGGGGAGCTTTGCCTTTCCCTCTTTCAGCCTCAGGATTTCCTGGAAAGGGCTCTCATCGAACCCGACTTCCCTTGAGGCGGTCGATATGAGATCCCTGTTCCGGCTGGGGATCGCCTTGTCCTTCAGGAAGAGCAATCCCCTAAACTGGGAGAGAAAGGCCGTGAGAGAGGCAGAGGCGGTCTGTGCGAGTCCTTTTCTTTTCCCCTCTGAATCGAGGTAGGCCTGCCGGAGGAGGAGGAGTTTCCCCTTGACCTCTCGCTCGCACTGGAGCCTGATATTTCTCTTTTCAAAAGAGAGGCCCTCGAGGACGTTCTTGCCGAAAACGAGGACATAGCTCTCCCGGAGGTTCAAAAACTCCACTGGAAAGGAGTCCAGGGAAGAAGCGATATACTCCTCTGTGAGGAAAAGGGGAGTATTCACCCGTCGCTTCCGCCACTTCCCTATCAGACCAAAGGCCTCCCTGAGGCGGTCCATTGCCTGTTCTGTGAGGATGACAAGGAAGTTGAGATCCGATTTCTTGGGGATGTACTCCCCCCTGGCTCCGCTTCCGTAAAGTATGATCGATATCAGGTCCTCCCCAAAGGCCCCCTGGTAGTCCCGGGTGAACTCGTCAAAGATCTCTTCAGGTGTTTTAGGTATTTTCGCCATGTTTTTCACTCCAGCCTCGGGAAGCTGCTACGTCGATCCTCGCCGTTTAGGCTTCCTCCTAGGGCATGATGAACGATTTCAAATGTCAAAATCCAAATGTAGAATGAATTCCAAATGCCTGAATCTCAAAAGGGCCTCCAACTCTAGAAGCCTCGCCCCGCTCCCCCTCCTCCGCTCATGCCGCCGCCGAATCCTCCGAATCCCCCGCCAAACCCTCCGAATCCGCCGCCGAATCCTCCTCTCCCTCCCATGGAGCTCAACAGCAACAACGGGAGGATGCCACCCCTGCCCCTCCGCAGGAAAGATAGTATGATGAGGATGATAAAGATAAGGGGGAAGATGCCGATCCGGCCTGCGCGGCGGGGTGAGGTCCGATAGATCTTGACCTCCCCTGTCAGCTCGACATGGGCGTCCTTTGCGATCACCACGCTCACTGCGGCAAGGCCGTTGTAAAGCCCCTTTCCATACTCGCCCTTCTTGAGTAGGGGAACAACGTATTTGTCCAGGATCTCGCCTACCAGCCCATCGGGAAGGATCCCTTCGACCCCGTAGCCAGTCTCGATTCGTACCCTCCGTTCCTTGAGCGCCAGGAGTATTAGAACCCCTTTGTCCTCCCCTTTTTTCCCGATCCCCCAGGCCTGGTATAGTTCGTTGGCATAGGTGGCGGCATCCGAATCGCCGATGGTCGGTACGGCGGCCACCACGACCGACGTTCCGGTCTTCTGGAGGACCTCGGTGGCCAGGATCTCCATCTTCCGCCTATCACCTTCAGGAATAACTCCCGCAAAATCGTTGACGAGCCCTACAGGTTTGGGGAACTTCTCGACACCCGGTGCAGCCCGGCCGGAGACGACAAGGAAAGTGAAAACCACCAACCAGAGTGAGATCATTCTCTTCATAGCGATAGAGTTTAACTTTTCTGCAATCAAAAAGTCAAACACCAGTGAGCGGAGTTCCCTCGGTTTTCGATCAAGGATTCTTACAGCCCGCTGAGCTTTCCCTGTTTGACAGGGGAACCCCCTTATCCCCTTCCTCCCGGGCTCGCAGTGACCCATTTGGGGTTTGGGACCGGCGGATTCTTGCCCATTCGCCACGAACACGACTCACGAACCACGAACACGAACCACGAACACGAACACGAACCACGAACACGAACCACGAACACGAACCACGAACACGACCTATCCCCTTCCCACTCATTCCCGGCAGGCACCCAACCGCTTGGGCAATGTCGCTCGAGGACAAGGGTTTTCCTCCAGAAGTCGGGAAACTGCACGCGAGGGGGCCTTGACCCTCTCCGCGCTGCTTGTTAATCTCAGACAGCGACGGGCCGGATGAGGCGTTATGGAGCTTGAGGAAACGACCCTCGAAGGGACGGTCGAGAGGATCGTGTATGCAAACCCCGAAACCGGGTATGCCGTGGTGAGGCTTAGGGAAAAGGACAAGATGCGGCTTACCACGGCGGTGGGGAATCTGGGGGCTGTTGGTCCCGGAGAGATGGTGCGGCTGAGGGGCCAGTGGATCTCGGATAAGCGTTACGGCCTCCAGTTCAGGGTTGAGAGCTATCTTGCCATGGTGCCGGCGACTCTGGAGGGAATTGAACGGTATCTGGGGTCGGGAATGATCAAGGGGATCGGTCCTGTTTTCGCCCACCGTCTGGTGGAGGAATTCGGCGCGGACACCCTCGATGTCATTGAGAACCGGCCCGAGAGAATCAGCGAGGTGGAAGGGATAGGTCCTCTTCGAGCCGAGCAGATTATCCGTGCCTGGGAGGAACAGAAGCGGATCAGGGACGTGATGATCTTCCTGCAGAGTTACGGGGTGAGTTCGACCTATTCGATAAAGATCTTCAAGCAGTACGGTGAAAGGACCGTTTCTCTGGTTAAGGAGAACCCCTACCGCCTTGCCACCGATATCTACGGCATCGGATTTCGCAAAGCAGACCAGATAGCACAGAACCTGGGGATCGATCCCAACTCCCCCATGCGGGCCGAGGCGGGAATACTCCATGTTCTCGGTCAGCTAGTGGAAGAGGGACACTGCTTTTATCCCAGGGGAGGCTTGACCCAGAAGGCCCAGGAGATTCTGGGAATTGATCCTGGGATCCTCGACAGGGCCCTCGATTCACTGGCGGAATCGGGGAGAATCGTGATCGACACGAGACCCGACCAGCCGGTCTATCTCGCCGATCTCTTTGTAGCCGAGACAGGGGTCGCAAGGGTACTGGCAGAGCTGGCGTCGAGGCCTGTGCCGCCTCCCGGGATCTCACCCGGGGAGGCCGTCGCAAAGGTCGAATCGACCGGAGCGATTCGACTGGCACCTGGGCAGAGGGAGGCCCTGAAAAAATCCCTCACCTGCCGGGTCCTGGTCATCACGGGGGGGCCCGGTACCGGGAAGACGACGGTGGTGAGGAGCATTTCCCGGGTCTACGAGACTCTGGGGGTTAAGGTCATGCTGGGGGCCCCCACCGGGAGGGCTGCGAAGAGACTCTCCGAGGCGACGGGTCAGGAGGCAAAAACGATTCACCGGCTCCTCGAATACAGTCCGAGAGAGGGAAGGTTCCAGCGTGACCAGACCCACCCCCTGCCGCCGGGCCTCGTCATCATCGACGAGGCCTCCATGATCGATATCCTCCTGATGCACCACCTTGCTCAGGCCCTTCCCCGGGAGGGCCGTTTGATTCTGGTAGGTGACGTGGACCAGCTCCCATCTGTGGGGCCGGGCAGTGTCCTCCGCGACATTATCGATTCGGGCCGGGTCGAGGTGGTGCGATTGACCGAGATCTTTCGCCAGGCAAGAAAGAGCCTCATCGTGGTGAACGCCCACAGGGTGAACAAGGGGGATTTCCCCTATCTCAAGGCATCGGGCCAGAGTGATTTCTATTTCCTCGACAGAGAGGAGCCCGAAGACGCCCTGGAGACGATCAAGTATCTCTGCTCCGAGAGGATTCCCCGGGGATTCGGGTTTCACCCGCTGAAGGATATCCAGGTTCTGAGCCCAATGCACAGGGGGCTTCTGGGTGTCTCGAACCTCAACCGGGAGCTTCAGGCCCTTTTGAACCCGGGGGGTGAAGCCCTGCAGCGGGGGGGAGTCGTCTTTCGTTTGGGAGACAAGGTCATGCAGATCAGGAACAACTACGACCGGGAGGTGTTCAACGGGGACGTGGGGAGAATCGTTTCCCTCGACCGCCGGAACAGGGAGATGACGGTTCGGTTCGAGAACCGTTCGGTCGTCTATCCCTTTGCCGATCTGGATGAGATCGTTTTGGCCTATGCCACGTCGGTCCACAAATCCCAGGGAAGCGAATATCCTGCCGTGGTTCTTCCCGTCCTCACCCAGCATTTCGTGATGCTCCAGAGAAACCTGCTGTACACGGCCATCACCCGTGCCCGGCGACTGGTGGTCCTGGTAGGGACAAAGAAGGCCCTCTCCATTGCGGTGAAAAACGACAGGATTCAGCGGCGCTACGGTCTTCTCAGGGAGCGCCTGAGAGAGGGGAAGGCGAGGGCGGGACCCGGAGAGTCGGCCGGGCTCTTCTAGCCGATCCCGGGTTTTCAGCTTCGCGGCTCCGGCGGCACGTAACGTGTTCCTGGGAGCCTCGATTCCACCGCCCACTGGAAGAAACACGGGGGGTTCTATTTCCCGGAGTTGTCCGACGGGACAGCCGGGGTAGGAGAGATGAGGATTTCCGCTATTGTCCTGGCTGCAGGCCGGTCGACAAGAATGGGTACGAACAAGCTTCTCCTTGAACTCGAAGGGGAGACCCTGGTGGAACGGATCGTAGATGTGCTGCTGAGGTGCCGGCTCGACAGGATCACGGTGGTGACCGGGTTTGAGTCTGAGAGGATACGAGAGAGGCTGAAGAGAAGAGAAGTCGATCTCGCCCACAACCCCAGGTTCCATGAAGGCATGGCCACGTCGATCAGGGTGGGGCTCCGGCAGATCGGTCCGGATACCGGGGCGGTTCTGATCGCCCTTGCCGACCATCCCCTGCTCACGCCGGAGCTGGTCGACCGGCTCATCGAGGCTTACCGGCGGTCCGACAAGGGGATCGTCTGCCCGAGGTTTAGAGGAAAACGGGGTCATCCCGTGATCTTCGACCTGGCCAGGTACAGGGAGGCCCTTGTCCGGCTCGAGGGGGACATAGGGGGGAGGGAGGTGGTGGAGGCCCACAGGGATGACCTCCTGGAGTTTGATGTTGACTCGCCGGCCGTGATCAGAGATATTGATTCCCTGGAGGATTACGAAGAATGCCGCAGGCTCCTGGGGAGACAGGCTGAGAGGGAAGGCCGTGAAAAAGATAAGGGTTGAAGATGCGGTGGGAATGGTTCTCGGCCATGACGTGACGAAGATCGTACCCGGCGAGTTCAAAGGCCCTCGCTTCAGGAAGGGACATATCATCAGGAAGGAAGACATTGCCGAGTTCCTCAACCTGGGCAAGGGGAGTATCTACGTGCTTGAGCTCAAGAGTGGGGAGATCCATGAGAACGAGGCGGCGGAGAGGTTGGCCAGAGCCTTCTCAGGGCCCGGTGTCGAGGCCACCGGACCTTCTGAGGGGAAGATGAGCCTCGTGGCAAAACACGATGGCCTCTTGTCAATCGATGTATCGCTCCTGGAAAGGGTCAACTCCCGGCAGGGGATCGCGCTGTCGACCCTCCATGACAAGACCCCGTGCAGGAAGGGGATGGTGGTGGCCGCCACGCGAGTCATTCCTCTTACCATCAAGGAGGGGAAGATCCGCAGCATCGAATCCCTGTGCGAACACGGGGGGGAGAGAATCGTCTCGGTTTTTCCTTATCAGGAAAGGAAGGTGGGTGTGCTCGTCACGGGGAGTGAGATCTACCGCGGAAGGATTCAGGACCGGTTCGACGAGTCTGTGGGCAAGAAGATAAGCCTCTACGGGTCCGTCGTGGTGAGGAAGATCATCGCTCCTGACGATGAGGCCTTCATCTCCCGGTCTCTAAGGGAACTGGTCGAGAGCGGATCGGATCTTATCCTCGTTACGGCTGGCCTCTCCGTGGATCCTGATGACGTCACCGTGGCCGGCATAAAGAGAGCGGGGGCCCGTATTGAGGTTTATGGATCTCCCGTGATGCCGGGATCGATGTTTCTCTATGCCCACCTGGACCGGGTCCCGGTGCTCGGACTTCCGGCCTGCGTTTTCTACCATAAGACGACCGTTTTTGACCTGGTCTTTCCCCGGATCCTGGCAGGTCACGAGATCACTCGAAGGGAGATCGTCCGCCTCGGGCATGGAGGTCTCTGCCTTGCATGCAGTCCCTGCAGATATCCGGTCTGCCCCTTCGGCAAGAACTAGCCTGGAGGACCGATCCACAAGGGGAGATAGAAGAGGGTAAGAATCTATGGAAGCACCGAGACTCAACGAACTGGTTGTTCTGGTCCGGGGTGCCGGAGAGATGGCCACGGGCGTGGCCCACAGGCTCTGGCGCGCCCATTTCCTTGTCTGCATGACAGAGACGGCCGAACCTCTGGCCATTCGCCGGGAGGTGTCCTTCTGTGAAGCCATCCATGACGGCGAGAAGACTGTGGAAGGGGTAACGGCAAAGCGGGTTATCGACGTGGAGGCTGTAAGGGCCACCTGGGAGAGGGGGAAGATCCCGGTTCTCGTAGATCCAGGGGCGGTGGTAAAGGGTTTTCTCAAACCCCACGTTCTGGTGGATGCGATTCTTGCCAAGAGAAACCTCGGGACTGCCATGACCGATGCCGCGCTGGTCATCGGTCTGGGCCCGGGGTTTGTGGGCGGGGAAGACGTCCATCTCGTCATAGAAACCAACCGGGGCCACAATCTGGGCCGGTTGATCTGGGAGGGATCGGCCGAAGCGGACACGGGGATACCGGGAAATGTTGGGGGGTACACCGCAGAGAGGGTTCTCAGAGCTCCGAGGGCCGGCAGATTCGAAGCCCTGATTAAGATCGGGGATCTTGTGGAGGAGAACGAGCCGGTGGCCGAGGTCGATGGTGCTCCCATGCGATCCAGGATTGCAGGCGTGCTCCGGGGCATTCTCCGGGACGGGACAAGTGTGGAAAAGGGCATGAAGTCAGGTGATGTGGACCCGCGGGGCAAGCGAGAGGCCTGCTTTACGATATCCGACAAGGCAAGAGCCATCGGCGGGTCTGTCCTGGAAGGAATTCTTGCCACATTCAACCGCTGAGCGAGTTTGACCTGTTCTATGGAAAGCAGCGACTTTGTCGAATCCTTGGCGTATCTCTACGGCCTCCAGCGGTTCGGCATGGTTTTCGGCCTCTCCAACATCGAGAACATCCTGCGTGCCCTTGGAAACCCCCATGAGACCCTTAAGGTCGTCCATGTCGGAGGCACGAACGGCAAGGGATCCACGGCCGCGATAATAGCCTCCGTCTTACGGGAAAACGGCCATCGGGTAGGGCTTTACACCTCTCCTCACGTTCTCTCCTTTACCGAGAGGATCCAGATCGACGGGCGGCCCATCAGCGAGTCCGAGGTGGCTCGACTCACCTGGAGAATGAAAGGGGAGATCGAAAGGGCCCGGGTGCCCGAACGGTTCACCTTCTTCGACTTCACCACGGCCATGGCCTTTCTCTATTTTGCAGAGTCAGAGGTCGATCTTGCCGTTGTAGAGGTCGGCCTTGGGGGGAGGCTCGATTCGACCAATGTGGTATCCCCCTTGATCGCGGTGATCACAAACATCTCCCGTGAACATCAGGAGGTCTTGGGCAACAGCCTGAGGGAGATCGCCGGGGAGAAGGGTGGCATCATCAAGGCCGGTGTTCCCCTGGTGACCGGGGTGGCAGGGGAGGAGACTCTCCCCGTCCTCGAGGAGATCTGCAGCGAGAAGGACGCCCCCCTTTATCGGGCGGGAAGGGATTTCCGCGGGGAGAGGGTAGGGGCAGGGATATTCCACTTCCATGGTAGACACTGGGAACTCTCAGAGTTGAAGCTCAATCTGCTGGGGGAGCATCAGATCGACAATGCGACCCTGGCCTTGGCGACCCTGGAGAGGATGGAAGGAGGCGGTCTTTCCATTACCCGCGAATCGATCTATCGTGGATTGGAACGGGTCAATTGGCCCGGCAGGCTTGAGGTTGCCCGGGAAAAGCCATGGGTGGTCCTGGACGGGGCCCACAACCCAGCGGCAGCCGTGGCGTTGCGCGATGCCTTGTCCCGGAACTTCTCATACCATCGATGCTATCTCCTTCTCGGGATAATGAAGGACAAGGAAGTCGAAAGGATAGTATCGATTCTCGCCCCTCTTTCAGACTTGACGGTGGTATGTAAGCCCAGGCAGGATCGAGCCGCAGCGCCGGAGCGTCTAATGAAGGCCCTGGAGACGGCCGGAGCCAAAGGGCAGATCGTTCCGGATGTGGCCGAAGGGCTCGATGCCCTCCTTTCCATGGCAGGCAGTGATGATCTGATCTGCGCGACAGGTTCGTTCTACACCATTGGAGAGGCAAAGGCCCACCTTTCGGGAGGCTGATAGGACAGGCCTGGCGGGTGGGGTGGAGGGAGCCGAGAGCCCTGAGATGACGGTGAGACCTTGCTCCATATGGATCGTGCTGCTTTCTGTTCTCTTCACCTCTTTGTCTTGGGCCGAGAACCTGGGAGAACGGGTAGTAGCTCCGGTGGGAGCGATCGGAATCGAGGCTGACCGGGTGATTTACCGGCGCGAACAGAATCTTTACGAGGCCAGGGGTGACGTTGAGATCAAAATGGGGGATGTGCGGCTCAGGGCGGATGAGGTGGACTTCTTCGCCGATACGGGGGTCGCAGAGGCAAGGGGGCATGTCGAGCTGACCGACGGCATAGACGTGCTTCGATGTGACAGGATGAGGGTCAATCTGAAGACTCAGAAGGGGGTAGTTGAAGAGGCCAGGCTGGTTACCCGGGAGAATTTCCACATCACCGCGGAAAAGGTCGAGAAACTCGGGCCCAGGACGTACCGGATCCACAACGGGACCTTTACCACGTGCGGTGGTGAGCGTCCGGATTGGAGTTTCAAGGCAAAGAGAGTTGACGTTACCCTGGAGCGGTATGCCGTGGGGCGCCACGCGTTTTTCAGGGTGAAGAACCTTCCCGTTTTCTATTTGCCCATCGGTGTGTACCCTCTCGAGACGAACAGACAGACGGGTTTTCTCATTCCCCGCTTCGGATACTCGAGCCGGTTCGGAACGAGGATCAGCCTGCCCTTTTACTGGGCCATCAGCCAGGATAAGGATGCCACCTTCTATTTCGACTGGTTGGGAGACCGGGGATTTCAGCAGGGAGCCGAGTTCAGATACGCCCTGGCCAAGAAAGCCAAGGGTCAGGCCAACTTCTACTTCCTGGACGACAAGGTGAAAGAGGAGAACCGTTGGGCCTTCTTTCTCCGTCATGACCAGCCGCACCTTCCCCTCGATTTCTATGCGAAGGCAAACATAAACCTTGTGAGTGACAATGACTACCCTTACGATTTCCAAGAGAATTTCCCCGGGGGCTATATCGCCCGAGCGCCGATCGATTTTCGGACGACACGACAACTCAAGTCGAACGTCTTCGGAGGGCGCAGGTGGCCCGAGTACAATCTGGTAGGAGAGTTCGCCTATTTCGACGATCTCGCCGTGGAGGACAACAGCAGGACCCTCCAGTTGCTTCCCGAGGTCACCCTGGCCGCTTTCGATCAACCCCTCTGGAATACACCCCTCTATGTGGGTGGAGATCTTTCCTACACTTACTTCTGGAGAGAGGAGGGAGAAAAGGTGAGCCGTCTCGACCTCTTCCCCCAGGTATCTCTCCCGATCAGGCCGTTCGGGTGGCTGAAGTTTCTTCCGGTAGCCGGTCTGAGAGAGACTCTCTACTGGCCGGAAAACGATCAACAAGAGGAGAAGGGCTTTGCCTCGAGAACCCTCCTTCCCACATTCGAGGCCACCCTTTTGACCACGATTTCGCGGGTGTTCGATGCCGGTTCGTGGGGGATGGAGAAGATAAAACACCGTATCAGGCCATTTGTAAGATATACCTATGTCCCCCCTGTCGATCAGGGTGACCTCCCCGATTTCGATGAAAAGGATCAGATCCCATACACTAACCTGATCACCTATGGTTTGACCAACTTTGTCGACACGCGAAAGGACCGGTCCCCTGATTCGGAGATCCGCCGCCTCCTCAAACTGGAATTGCTCCAGAGTTACAGCCTGGGAGATCCGCTCGTCTCCGAGGCCGATTCCCCGGAAGACCGGTTTTCCAACATAATGGGCAGGCTCTGGTTCTCGCCCGGCTCGTACTTCGACCTGCAGACCAGTGCACAATACAGTCTGTGGGAAGACCGGATCGTCCGTTTCAACACGCTCGCCCTCCTGTCGGATTCGAGAGGCGATTCCATGCGGTTGGAATATCAGTTCTCCAAGGACGAACTGGAGCAGATCAACCTCTTTTCCAGGGTTCGACTATGGGAGCCGATCGATCTGTTTGGTTCTTACAGGTACGATCTTCTCAATAATATGAGGACGGAGACCGAAGGTGGCTTGACATACAGGTCCCAGTGTTGGAATGTAACTTTTTCGGTGCTTGACATAGGCGCTTCCGCCGACGGAACCAAGGAGGAAGAGGTGAGATACAGGCTGCTCATCTCTCTTGTGGGGCTGGGCGCGGTGGGGCGGCTTTTTTGATGCTTCCACGGGGAGAGAAGGTTCGACAAATCAAGCGGGGAGGCTTCTCATGAAAGGTATCATTCTTGCAGGAGGTCTGGGTACTCGACTGTTGCCTCTGACAAAGGTCACCAACAAGCACCTACTTCCGGTTTACGACTCGCCTATGATCTACTATCCTCTCAGAACCCTGATCAATGCGGGCATAACGGACATTCTCATAGTGACGGGAGGGGCCAGCGCGGGGGATTTTCTGAAACTCCTGGGAAACGGAAAGGACTTCGGCCTCAGGCACATCAATTACACCTACCAGGAGGGTGAGGGGGGAATCGCCGCCGCACTGAGGTTGGCCGAGTTCTTTGCAGCAGGAGAAAAGATATGCGTGATCCTCGGGGACAACATAATCGAAAAGAACATTCGCCATGCCGTTGCGGCCTTTGAGCGGCAGAAGGACGGAGCTCAGATCCTCTTGAAGGAGGTTCCAGACCCCCAGAGGTTCGGAGTCCCCGTCTTCGAGGGTGAAAGGGTGGTACGGATAGAGGAGAAGCCCGAGCATCCAAAGTCGAAATACGCGGTCACCGGGATCTACATGTACGACAACACGGTTTTCGATATTATCAAGACTCTCAAACCGTCCAAGCGGGGGGAACTGGAGATTACCGACGTGAACAACGTCTATATCGAACGGAAGAACCTGACCTGGGATGTTCTGGACGGTTGGTGGACCGACGCCGGTACCTTCGACTCCCTCCTTGCGGCGAGCAGGCTGGTCGCCGAGACAGGGGCGAACAAGGTCTAGCCCGGAGGTGACCGGCCGGGTTCCCCGGCGCTTTTCCCGGATGGGTGCGAGGGGCCGGGCTCTTTGACGCAACTGGGGAGGCATGAGATGATTGAAGGTGTGGTTACCAAATCCCTGCGAGTCATACCGGATGAACGAGGGCGGCTCATGGAGATCCTCAGGACTGACGACCCCCTTTTTCGTGGATTCGGCCAGGTCTACATGACCACGACCTATCCGGGAGTCGTCAAGGCCTGGCACTACCACAAGAAGCAGACCGACAACGTCGCGGTGGTCCGGGGGATGATCAAGATAGCCCTGTACGATCCCAGGGAAGATTCTCCTACCCGGGGAGAGGTGAACGAGTTCTTTGTCGGGGAACATGCCCCGGCTTTGGTTCAGATTCCCCCACGGGTCTTTCACGGGTGGAAGTGCATCGGCGAGTATGAGGCGATCATCGTCAACATCCCGACTGAGGTCTACAACTACCAGGACCCAGACGAATTCAGAGTGCATCCCCATGAGAACGACATCCCGTACGACTGGAGCCGGCAGGACGGGTAGCAGGCAATGAGTAAAAGAGGCAAAGCAGGATGATAAAGCCAAGAGTCGAAACAAATGCGAAATGTCGGACAGGAAGTCGTCGGGACAATAAAGGATGATCCAGTGAAGATACTCGTAACCGGAGGATGCGGTTTCATAGGGAGCAATTTTGTTCGGTACATCTTGGAGAAGCACCCATCGGACGAGGTCGTCAATCTCGACAAGTTGACCTATGCCGGCAATCTGGAGAACCTCAGCGACGTGGCGGCCATATCGAGGTATCGATTCATCCGGGGTGACATCTGCGATCGGCCCCTTGTGGAGGAGATCCTCTCCTCAGGGGTCGACTGCGTGGTCAACTTTGCGGCTGAGTCCCACGTGGATCGATCCATACAGGACTCCGGTGCCTTTGTCAAGACAAACGTCATGGGGACCCACGTCCTGCTGGAGGCCTCACGGAGTCAAAGGGTCGCCAGGTTTATCCAGATATCGACCGATGAGGTCTATGGATCTCTGGGTGGGAAGGGGCATTTCACAGAGGAGAGCCGTCTGTCTCCCAACAGCCCGTATGCGGCGAGCAAGACGGCGGCGGACCTCCTGGTGAGAGCCTGCTGCCGGACCTATGGGTTTCCCGGGATAATCACGCGCTGTTCCAATAACTACGGCCCCTATCAATTCCCGGAGAAGCTCATCCCCCTGATGATCACGAACGCCATGGAGGGAAAGGAACTTCCCGTTTATGGAGACGGGCTCAACGTGAGGGACTGGATCCATGTGGAGGACCACTGCCGGGCCATCGATGTGGTGATCCGGAAGGGAAAAGACGGAGAGGTGTACAACATCGGGGGCTCTACCGAACGGACCAACATCGAGATCGTCAGGGAGATCCTTCGACTCATGGAAAGGCCGGAAGATATGATCCGGTTTGTCGCCGATCGGCCGGGCCATGACCGCCGGTATGCCATGGATTGTTCCAAACTCCAGCGGGAGCTCGGGTGGACCGCTCAGATCCCCTTTGAGAAAGGCCTGGCAGAAACGGTTCGATGGTACCAAGAGCGCTCCGACTGGTGGAAGAAGATAAAGACAGGGGAATACCTCAAATACTACGAGGTCACCTACGGCCGTCGGTGAAAGGGGCGGACAGACGGGGAGGTTAAAGTACTGGAGGACTTTTCGAGAAGGAGGGATCTTTGGTGAATATCTGTGTCATCGGTACGGGTTACGTGGGGTTGGTTACAGGCACATGTCTGGCCGAGTTCGGCATGAATCTCACCTGTGTCGACAACGACGAGGCAAAGATCCGGAACCTGAACCAGGGCCGGATCCCGATCTATGAGCCCGGACTGGAGGACCTGATCCGCAAGAACGTGGAGCAGGGGAGATTGAGGTTCACGACAGAGCTGGACAAGGCGGTTCCCAACAGCCTTGTAGTCTTCATCACTGTGGGAACACCACCCAATGACGACGGTTCGTCCGATCTGCGGCATGTGGAAAGTGTGGCCAAGGAGATCTCCAAATACATGAACGGCTACAAGGTCATCGTCCTGAAAAGTACGGTCCCCATAGGAACCTGCCGGTGGGTCAAAGAGATCATCCGGTCGAATCTCAAGGAGCCGTTCCATTTCGATATCGTGTCGAACCCGGAATTCCAGAGGGAGGGATCTGCCATAGAGGATTTTATGAGACCGGACCGGGTGACCATCGGGGCAGAGAGCGAGCAGGCAGTGGCGATCATGCAGGACATCTATAGTGCTCTCTACCTCAACGAGACGCCTTTCGTCATCACCAACCTCGAGACGGCGGAGATGATCAAGTACGCTTCCAACGCATTTCTCGCCACCAAGATATCATTTATCAATGAGATCGCCAATCTCTGTGAGAAGGTGGGTGCAGACGTCCATCACGTGGCAAGGGCCATGGGGCTCGACGGCAGGATCGGCCGGAAATTTCTCCATCCCGGGCCCGGCTTCGGGGGTTCGTGCTTCCCGAAGGATACCCGAGCCCTGGCGGCGATTGGCGAACAGAGAGGGGAGAAGCTCGGTGTCATTCAGGCGGTCATCGAGGCGAATGATCGGCAGAGGCAGAAGATGGTGGAGAAGATCAAGGCAATGGTGGGCGATCTGAAGGGAAAGACGATCGGAATCCTGGGGCTTTCCTTCAAGCCAAACACCGACGACATTCGGGAGTCTGCCTCCATTGCCATCATCAAGGGGCTCCAGAGGGAGGGCGCCAGCGTAAAGACCTATGACCCGGCCGCCATGGAGGCTGCCGGGTCGGTACTGGAGCAAGTGGAGTTCTGTCCCGATCCTTATCAGACAGCCCTCGACTGCGACGCCCTTGTTCTGGTGACGGAATGGAATGAATTCCGGCGCCTCGACCTGGCGCGGATCAAGAAGAGCCTGAAGCAGCCGATCTTTGTGGACCTCCGGAACGTGTACGAGACCTCACAGATGAAGGAGATGGGGTTCCTGTACTGCGGGGTTGGGAGGTAATGGCGGACTGGGTCTTCATGGCAGACGCCCATCTGCGGGAATGGGACTTCCATGGGCAGACGAGGATAGTTCGGTTTCTGGAAAGAGAGAAGAGAAATCTCGGCACCCTCGTCATACTGGGTGATCTCTTCGAATTCTGGTTCGGCTTCGAGCCCTTTGCCTTCGAGGGATACAGGCCCGTCCTCGACAAACTCAGGGAGCTGGCCGGGGCCGGGGTTCGTATCCGATATGTGGAGGGGAACCACGATTTCAATCTGGGAAGCTATGTAAGAGAGAGGTTGAAGGCGGAGGTCTGTCCGGAGCACTGTGTGGTCGATCTCGATGGAAAGCGGGTCTACATGGCGCACGGAGATCTGGTAAACGGGGACGAGAGGTTCTACCGTGTATTCCGGCGTATCTTGAGAAGCCCCTTCACCTATTGGCTCATCCAAAGGGCGGGTCCCCGGATCTGTAAGAGGGCGGCTTCCTTGCTCGGTTCAGTGAGCGGGGGGAAGGGAAGCAACAAGAATCCTGAAAGGATTGAGGCTCTTTTCCGGCGTTTTGCCGTGGAGAAACTCCGGGAAGGGTTTGACGTGGTCATCCTGGCCCACAATCATCTGCCCCAGGCATGCATGTTCGAGGTGGATGGGAGAGAGGCCCAGTACTTCAACGTGGGGGACTGGGTCAATCATTTCTCCTATGTCAGATATCGTCCGGGCCGGGGTTTCGCGATCGAGTACTGTCCGGGTTAGGGCGAGCGTCCGTCCTGCTGCGAGGCCGGCTCACAGGCCCGCGCGATCTGTTCCCAGATCGCGGTCTTCCCCTCTCCGGTCACGGCCGAAAACGGAATGATCCGGCAGTGGTACTGGCTGAGACCGGCTGATATCCTTTGGACATGAGCCATTCGTCTTGAGGGTGGGACCTTGTCGAGTTTTGTGGCCACGGCGAGAAAGGGGATGCGCCGCTTGTACATCCATTCGGCCAGTTGGATGTCCAGCCTGGAGGGTTCGTGTCTGGCATCGAGAAGGAGCACTACCAGCCTGAGTTCTTTTCGCCTGTCCAAATAGGTCTCCACCATGGGCCCCCAACTCCTACGGATCTTCTCCGGGACCTTCGCATACCCGTAGCCCGGGAGATCGACCAGGGAAAGGGCTGAATTTACCAGGTAGAAGTTCAATAGCCGGGTTTTGCCGGGGGCTGAACTGGTCTTGGCCAGGGTCCTTCGATGGACGAGGCGGTTGATCAGGGAAGACTTGCCCACGTTGGACCGGCCGGCAAAGGCAACCTCGGGGAGTCCGTGGTGGGGATAGTCCCTGGGAGCTGCGGCGCTTTTTACAAAGACGGCGTCTTTTATTTTCACGAGTATGTTTCTCTCCGGAACGAAAAAGCAGGATCAGAAAATACTATCGTATTCTGCGACCTCGGGGTCAAGCCAAGTTCCCGGGCTGTCGCTCGGGCCAGCCTGCGACCAGCCCGGATGGTGGAAGAGACAGGTCCCATGAGGGAGGGGCCGTTGCTCATATGGGGGGATTAGGTTCGACGAATCTGTTCGAGATAATGAGGGGAGGACCGAGATGAGAAGGATACAGGCATTGATTCTATTATTGGTCGTAGCTGCCGCCGCTGGGGAGGGGTACGCAGGCGGCAAAGACCCTGGGGCTGTGAAGAAATGGAAGGACGAGGCCGATCTCTCGTTTGTGAGCACCAGCGGAAATACGAGTGTTACGACCCTGGCGGGAAACAATCTCCTGTCATACCAGTTTACGGAGAAATCCAAGGGTTCGTGGAAGATCGGGGCCCTCTACGGAGAGGAAGACGGCGAGAAGACCGCGGAGAGGTACTACACGGATCTCCGTTTTGACCGTGTCATTTCCGGGCGCTTCTACGCTTACGGCCTCGGCCGTTGGTTGAGAGACACCTTTGCGGGTTTTCAAAACAGGTACTCCCTTGGCCCCGGTGTGGGGTACAGGTTTTTCGTCGGCCCGAAGCATTTCCTCCTCGGCGAGGCCGGGCTGAATTACACGGTTGAAGACTACACCGATGAGACGAGTGAGGATTTTGTGGAAGGCCGGGTCTTTGGTAAATACGAATACGCGTTTACAGACAGGAACAAGTTCTCGCAATCCCTGGAATTTCTCTACGATTTCGAGGAGAGTGACAACTACAAGATAGTCTCCGAGACTGCGTTCGTATCCGCGCTGAGTAACTATCTCTCCCTGAAAGTGGCCTACAAGGTAAGGTACAACAACAGGCCGAGGCCGTCGACCCTGGACAAGACCGATACGATCCTGGGAGCAGCCCTTGTGGTAACCTTCTGAGGCCCGGATGGTTGATCGAGGAGAGTCTTTTCTATAGAATATTATAGGCCAGAGCAGGCAGGATGGTCGCTCCTCCTGCGATCGGGAGGGGAGGAAAGTCCGAACTCCAGAGGGCAGGGTGGTTGCTAACGGCAACAGTCCCAGTACCTGGGATATGGAAAGTGCCACAGAAAGGAAACCGCCCCAGCGAGGGGTAAGGGTGAAAGGGCGAGTTAAGAGCTCACCAGTATCCCGGAAGACCGGGATAGCTTGGTAAACCCCACCCGGAGCAAGACGGAACAGGGACGGCGGGGGAGACCCCACCACTGGTTGCCCGCCAGATGTCCCGGGTCGCGTCGCTCGAGCCGTTCAGTGATGGACGGCCCAGATGAATGACCATCGTCCTCCACGGAGCAATCCGCGGGGGAGACAGAATTCGGCTTACATGCCTGCTCTGACCGTCCTTTTTTGGGCAAACCGGGCTTTTCCGCCTTCCAGTGTCTTCACGGGCGGTGTGACTCTTGCGTCACAGTGAGACGTTTTTATCACACCCCTGCTTCTCTCAGGGCGGGAGCAGTCGGGAATCGCTTTCTTGCCGTCAGGAGTAATTTATTGGAATTGTTATGTATTTTGAGTTTCACCAAGGTGGCCGAGGTTGGCACCCAAATTGCCTAAGGAAAAAAGAAAGCCTCTAAATCCTCAAAGCGAAAAGTGGGAGATCATGACCTATCAGACAACGTTGAAGACTGCGGTTTCTTGTACTGGAATAGGGCTTCATTCAGGCAGAGAGGTTTCCCTGACGTTGAGACCCGCGGATCCGGACACGGGTATCGTCTTTGTGAGGAAAGACCTGCCCGGGCCGGTGAGGATCAAAGCTGAGACAGCGGCGATTTCAGCCTCTGCGTATGCCACCAGTCTGGAGAAGGATGGGGTGTCTGTCGGCACGGTGGAGCATCTGCTCGCAGCCATATCCGGGCTTGATGTCGATAACGTCCTGGTTGAGCTTGACGCTCCTGAAGTCCCCATCATGGATGGAAGTGCCGCCCCGTTTGTCGCCCTGATTCGAGAAGGCGGCATTGTCGAACAGGATAGGCTCAAGAAGTACGTGTTCGTCCGTGAGATGGTGAGGATGGCCAGGGGTGACAGATGGATAGAACTCTGGCCTTCGAGGGGAAATCTTGAGATTTCTTATACAGTCGATTTTGAACATCCCCTGATTTCCAAGCAGTTCTACCATGTATCCTGCCCGGGCCGGGCTTTCGAAGTGGAGATCAGTCCGGCCAGAACCTTCGGCTTCTTGAGCGACGTCACCCAACTGAGGTTGCGAGGATTTGCGCGGGGTGGTTCGCTGGAGAATGCGATCGTTGTGGATGATTACGGAGTGTTGAACGAGGAAGGGCTTCGCTTCCCGGACGAGTTTGTCCGGCATAAGGTTCTGGACCTTATCGGCGATCTCTCCCTCCTGGGATATCCCCTCGTCTGCCACGTGGTGGCCTACAAATCCGGCCATACCATGAATCACAACCTGCTCCGGGAACTTCTGTCGCGGAAGGAATGCTGGGAGCTGGCGGAGTCGACCGGAAAGGGGGGCGAGGTCATACCGGCCGTGGAGGTGGCTCCCCGGGAATCCCGAGAGAGGCTGTCTGCCTGAGTCCCCGGCCGAGTCTCACCGGAAGAAATCCCACCCGGATCCAGCAGGGCTTGCCATTTTTGCCCAAATTCCCTAATATTTGCTGTATTAGCTAACCCTCCAACTATCCGGCTGCGAGACAACGGGAGATGTCCCATGAAGAGGCGGTTTGCCTGGTTCGTCCTCCTATTTCTCGCCTGCGGCCCGGCCGTCTCTCCGGTTCTTGCAAAGGAGAAGGCAAGGATCGAGAATCTGACCATCCATGTGGGCGAGGAGAGTCTGGCAGTAAGTTTCTCCGCACGAAACTGCTTCACCCCTAAGATCGAAGAAATCATCCAGAGTGGGATCCCTGCCACCCTGACCCTTTCGGTCAGGCTCTATCAAAAGAGGAGCTTCTGGAAAGACAAGCGGCTGGCGGCCTTCAAGCTTATCCGTACTATTCGCTACGATAACATCAAGAAACTCTACCAGGTGACCTTCAAAGAGGGCGAGCCCACGGTTGTGTTCGAAGACTTCGGGGAGCTGAAACGGAGAGTGACGCAGGTGGAGAACCTTAGAGTGATGCCCCAGGAGCAGCTCAGGGAAGGGGTGATCTACTATATCAGTGTCAAGGCCAGGCTTGAGCCCGTAAAGCTCCCGTTCCGCCTGGGGAATCTCTTCTTTCTCGCTTCGTCCCGGAAGACCCAGACAGACTGGCTGGTCCAGAAATTCAGGGTCGGAGTGTTTGTAGTACCTGAACGGGGAGACAAGGGCGAATGAGAGAGACTCTTCAGAGCACGAGGGAAGAGCGGCACGAAAGCCGAAAGAGGAGAAACGAGGTTCTCATAATAGGCATTACCGCGTTGATTCTGGCCGTGCTGTTCGTGTTCGAGTGGCATCTGCCACAGGTGAAGGGGAGGCTCTCTACGGGGAGGAACATCCTGTATTTGAGCCTGATCAATCTCAACGTCATTCTCCTCCTCCTCATGCTCTTCTTGATTATCCGCAACCTCGTCAAGCTCGTCTTCGAGCGCAAGAGGAGGATTCTCGGCTCAAAACTGAGAACCAAACTGGTGGCCGCCTTTCTCGGTTTTTCCCTCGTGACGGCTTTTGTCCTTTTCTTTGTTGCAGTGGGACTGATAACCAGCGCCGTGGAAAAATGGTTCAGCATCCAGGTTGAGAAGTCCCTGGAAGGATCCCTCGAGGTGGCACAGACGTATTATCGGGACTTTGCAAGAAACAGCGTCTTTCATGCCGTTGCCCTGGCGGAGCGGGTGTCAGAGCAGGGGCTGATGGATCCATCCAAGAATGACTCATTGGTAGAGCTGCTCGAAGCAAAACGCTCGGAATACAACCTGGGGGTCGTTGAGGTCTTTTCTCCTGACATGACGGTGCTTGCCTGTGTCACGGACAAAGAGATCCCGGGAAATCCGATACCTCCGGCTCCGGCCGAGATCCTGAAGGAATGCCTTGGCGGCAAGGAGGTGTCCAAGACGCAGGCCCTGGAGCAGGGGGAGCTTATCCGTACTCTTGCCCCTATCCGGGACAAGAAGAACCCGAAGGTTGTTCTCGGCGCCCTGGGAGCGAGCTACTATCTGCCTGAGAATCTCATGGCCAAGATGGCAAAGATTTCACAGGCCTATGTGGACTATACTCATTCCAAGATGTACAAGCAGACCATCAAGATGAACTACCTCATGTATATGCTCATGGTGACACTGCTGGTTATCTTTCTGGCCACGTGGGTCGGATTTTACCTCGCAAAGGGGATCACCGTACCGATCCAGCAACTGGCTGAGGCGACAGAGAGGGTGGCTCAAGGAGACCTCGATTTTCATATCAGCCTGGAAAGTACCGACGAGATGGGAACTCTTGTCGAGGCCTTCAACAGGATGACAAGCGACATGAGGCTCAGTAAGGCCGAGGTCGAGCGGAAGACAGTCGATCTGGAGAGGACGAATGTCGAACTCTTCCAGAGAAAGAAGTATATGGAGATCGTCCTGCAGAAGATCGCCACAGGGGTCGTCTCTCTGGACAAGAGCGGCCGTGTGAGCACCATGAACAAGTCGGCGGAGGAGATGCTCGGAATCACGAGTGAGCGGGTTTTGGGGCGGCATTACCGTGAAATACTGGGGCCGGAGTATTTGCGGACCGTCAGAGGCCTGATCAGGGAGGTGAGAGGTTCGCGGAACGAAACGATCGAGAAGCAAATCAATATCAGTATCCAGGGGAGGACTCTTACACTCCTGGTCCACTTGACTCCCCTGCGCGATGAAGAGGGCAGGAACATGGGAGTGGTGGCGGTATTCGACGACATGACCCAACTCATCAAGGCGCAGCGGATGGCGGCATGGAGAGAGGTGGCTCGGCGGATAGCCCATGAGATCAAGAACCCCCTCACCCCTATCCAGCTGTCGGCCGAGCGGATAAGGAGGCGTTACAGGGAACGTTTGCAGGACGACATTGATGTCTTTGATGAGTGTACGGAGACGATCATCAGGGAAGCGGACGGGTTGAAGAACATGGTGAACGAGTTCTCCAACTTCGCGCGGATGCCTGCGGCCAACCCGGTACCGAGTGATCTGAACAGCATCGTGCGGGAAGCCCTGGTGTGGTACCAGGAAGTGCACAAGGACATCCGTTTCGGATTCGACAGCGGCGAGGATATTCCCATGCTCGATCTGGACAGGGATCAAATGAGACGGGTCATGATCAATCTCTTTGAGAACGCCGTGGCGGCTATTGACAACGGCGGAGAGATCAAGGTGAAGACAGACTACGACAGAGACCTCAAGATGGTGAGTATATCGGTGAGTGACAACGGTGCGGGGATCCCTGAGGAAGCAAAGACCAGGCTTTTTGAACCCTACTTTTCCACCAAAGCCGGCGGAACAGGGCTTGGCCTCGCTATTGTGAGCTCCATCATCGCCGATCACAACGGCTACATCAGGGTGAGAGACAACGAGCCCAGGGGGACCAGGTTCATCATAGAACTGCCCGTGAGAGGATAGGGATTCAGGGGGAACAGTGGGTGTAACGGTTCTGGTCGTGGACGACGAGGAGAGTATCCGTAACTCCCTGAGCGGAGTGCTGATGGACGAGGGGTTTTCGGTCTTGAAGGCTGAAAACGGAACCAGGGCCCTTCAGATCGTCAAGCAGGAGACACCCGAGGTCGTTCTCCTCGATATCTGGATGCCGGGAATAGACGGGATCGAGATCCTGAACCGGATAAAGACCCGGTACCCGGAGATTCAGGTGATCATGATTTCCGGCCATGGAACCATCGAAACGGCCGTGAAAGCCACCAAGTTGGGGGCCTTCGACTTCATCGAGAAGCCCCTTTCCGCCGACAAGGTGATCCTTGCCATCAGTCACGCCCTCGATTTCAGACGCCTGGCAGAGGAGAATCTCCTGCTCCGGCAGGAGATCGACGAGCAGTACGAGATAATAGGGAGCAGCCCGGTAATCCAGGAGGTGAGAGAGCGCATTGCAAAGGTCGCTCCCACCGACAGTTGGGTCTTGATTACGGGAGAGAACGGGGTGGGCAAGGAGCTGGTGGCCCGGGCTATTCATCGTGAAAGCCGGCGAAGGCTCAAGCCCTTTGTCGGGGTCAACTGCGCGGCCATCCCGGAGCAGCTGATCGAGAGCGAGCTTTTCGGGCACGAAAAGGGGGCCTTTACCGGGGCCACCTCTCGGAAAAAGGGGAAGTTCGATCTGGCGGACAAGGGAACCCTCTTCCTGGATGAGATAGCCGATATGAGCCTCACCACCCAGTCGAAGATCTTGAGGATTCTTCAGGAACAGAAGTTTGAGCGGGTTGGAGGGGAAAGGACCATCGATGTAGACGTGAGGGTCATCGCGGCGACCAACAGGGACCTCGAGGAGGAGATCCGGTGGGGCAGGTTCAGGGAGGATCTCTACTACCGGCTCAATGTGATCCCCATCCACGTCCCGGCACTGAGAGAACGAAAGGACGACATCCCCGTGTTCACCGACTACTTTTTGCAGGTATTCTCGGTTCGGAGCGGCAAGGAGAAGAGGGAGATATCGCCCGATGCTCTCCATCTCCTGAGGGAACACAACTGGCCTGGAAACGTCCGGGAGCTGAAGAATCTCATCGAGAGGCTGGTGATTATGGCCCCCGGGAAAACGATCGAGGTCGAGGACCTTCCCGAGCCTATAAGGAGGGGAAGACATGCACCTGAGACGGGAGAGGTCCCTGCGGGCCGGGAGAGCCTGAGGGAAGCCACCATGAGGTTCGAGAGGGACTTCATCCTGAAGCGGCTGGCCCAGAACGAGGGTAACGTGGCCAAGACGGCCGAACAGATCGGAATCGCCCGGAGAAATCTCCACAGGAAGATCCGGCAACTCGGTATCCAGGTGGAGCGGCAAGGAGGGGCCCATTGAGTGAGATGATCATCAGCAAGAACAAGAGGGCCCGGTTCGACTTCTACATAGATGAGACCTATGAAGCGGGGATCGTCCTCACCGGTACTGAGGTGAAATCCCTGAGACAGGGTAAGGTCAGCCTCAAGGACAGCTACGCGAAGGTCAAGGACGGGGAGATATACCTGGTCGACGCCCACATCAGCCCTTACACCCACGGGAATCGGTTCAACCACGATCCGGATCGCCCCCGAAAACTGCTGATGCACAAAAGGGAGATCAGGAGACTCTATGGAAAGTCGAGGGAGAAGGGGTACTCGTTGATTCCCACGAAAATGTACTTCAAGAACGGCAAGGTCAAGGTCGAGATCGGACTGGGAAAGGGGAAACGGGCGTACGACAAGAGGGAACTCTTGAAGCAGAAGACCATGGAGCGTGAGGTGGAGAGGAGCTATCGGGGAGTGAAGATCAAGGTGTAAGATTCTGGAGGCTTCTCCCCACCAGGTCGCCGGAGCGTGAGATCTGTGGTTTAGGCCGCGGGGCCGTGGATGCGGGGCTCCTCTGTGAACCCGAACAGATGGCCGATGCCTGAGGAGGTCCTTCCTGGAAGAGGGGATGGCCCCTTGCCCATGACATGATGAAGGGTACCTTGGCCCGCTTTTTCCTCTCTTGACGCAAGTCAAAGCGGATTTCTCACCACCGGGTTATGCTGTATATCGAGGGGCCGTTGGGTCCCGGAAATTACTATGCAACTCCTCCTTGAGGGCGGGGGAAAGGGGTGGTCTATGAAGTGCCCGGGACAGGATACCCGCTACTGGAAGCCGGGGGCCATTTTCGAGGTGAAGTGCCCCAACTGCGGCCACAACGTGGAGTTTTTCAAAGACGAAACCACCAGGAGATGCAGGAACTGCGGCAGCAGGGTCGTCAATCCCAAGATGGATTTCGGTTGTGCTGCCTATTGCAGGTTCGCCGAGGAGTGCCTCGGAGAACTGCCGCCCGAGCTTCTGGCAAAAAGAGAGGACCTCTTGAAAGACAGGGTCGCCTTTGAGATGAAGCGCTATTTCAAACGGGATTTCAAGAGGATCGGCCACGCAATCAGGGTGGCCACTCACGCCGAGAGGATGGTGAGCCAAGAGGGAGGTGACCCGGCGGTCGTCCTGTCTGCGGCCTATCTCCACGAGGTGGGAGTCGGTGAGCCCGAAGTGGAAGACAAGGGCAGGGGATCCGACTCCGGATGGAGTGGAGGAGCCGTGCAGGCCCGTGAGATTCTCGCCCGGCTCGGAGCCAGGGATGACTTGATCGATGAGGTGTGCCGCATCGTCGGCCGCCTCAAGAGGCCCGGAGCCGGGGAGACGGTGAATTTCAGGATCGTCCACGATGCGGATCTGATCGCCCGCCTTGAGGAGGAACAGAAGAAAACCCCCGGGACGCGGGAGAAGCTTGCCATGTACGCGGAGAGTTCTTTCTTGACAGAGACCGGCCGCCGGATGGCAAGGCAGGTTTTCTTGAACGGGGTGAAGGAGAAGGAGGAGCCCCGCGGTGGGTGATGCTTGCCCGGCCTCCATTGTGAGGGAGAGGAGAAACTCATGAGAGGGATTCGGAGGATCATCGAAATCGATGAGGAGAGATGTGACGGGTGCGGCCAGTGTGTGCCCTCCTGTGCCGAGGGTGCGATCCAGGTCGTCGACGGAAAGGCCAGGCTGGTGGCTGAGAAGTACTGCGACGGTCTTGGAGCGTGTATCGGAGAATGTCCCCTCGGTGCCCTGAGGGTCATCGAGCGGGTGGCAGAGGATTTTGACGAAGAGGCTGTGGAAGAGTATCTGAAGACGAGTGAGAGCCCGAAGCGGGCCCTGGAGAGGCCATGCTTCCCCTGTTTCTCGGGGCAGATCCATGGTGGTCTTCGTTCAAGACCTGGCGAGGAGGCCGAGGAACCCATGGACCACGGTGAGACCGGATCCGCGCTGTCCCACTGGCCGGTGCAGATCCGGCTTGTTCCGGCAACAGCGCCGTTTCTGAGAGGGGCTCGGCTGCTGGTGCTGGCGGATTGCACACCAGTGGCCTATCCCCATCTCCACCGCCACCTTCTCAAGGGGAGGGCCGTGATGCTCGGGTGCCCGAAGTTCGACGAGACGGACGCCTATGTGGAGAAGTTTGCAGAGATCTTCGACAGGGCAGAGATCAAAGCCATTACGGTCGCCGTGATGGAGGTGCCATGCTGCCGGGGTCTGCCACTGATCATAAGAAAAGCTATGGATCTGGCCGGCAAGGAGATCCCTATGGAACAGGTG
>JAFDHF010000031.1 GCA_019308905.1 Deltaproteobacteria bacterium | reverse complement strand
CAATAGACATAGGCGTCCAGAGATTCTGTGAGAAATGCGGCCTCTGCGCCGAGTACTGCCCCAGCCGCGCAATTATGCCCCGCCCGAGAACAGACAAGGCCTGGGATAAATCCAATGCGGAAGGCGTCCTGAAATGGCCGATTCACGCAATGGACTGCTTTGACTGGTGGGTTGCAAATGGAACACACTGTTCTGTTTGCATCAGGGTCTGTCCATGGAACAAGCCCAACACGTTCGTCCACAGGTTGGTCAGAACACTGGCTGAACGAGACATATTGACCCGTTTTCTGGTATCCATGGACGAATTGTTCGGTTATGGCAGACAGGTCAAGAGTGAACTGTACAGCCGAATCCAGGATCCTTCAGTAGTGAAGGTAGAAGACACTGGATGACTAGATCGGGGATCTAACCGATCCTGCATAGCACACAGAAAACGAGGACCGAATTTGACATTATCGTCCCAGATATTTCAGCTATTCTTGACAGGCATTACTATCGGCAGCATCTACGCAATGGTGGCGATCGGTTTCAACATCATTTACAATGCAACCGATATTTTGAATTTTGCCCAGGGCGAGTTTGTTGTTCTCGGCGGCATGTCGATGATCATGTTTCATGAAGCATTCCACTTCAGCCTGGTGATCTCGTTCTTCATGGCTATCGCTCTTGTCACCCTTGTCGGAATAGCCTTTGAGAGATTCACCATCCATCCCCTGAAGAATCCCTCCCTGGTAACACTGATCCTGATAACCATTGCGGTCTCCATCATTCTGAAAGGCCTTGCCATGGTAGTCTGGGGCAAGGATTCCCACCCGCTGGAACCCTTCTCAAGCGCGAAGCCAATTCAAATAGGAGGAGCAGCGATACTGCCCCAGATACTGTGGGTCATAGGGATTACAGTGCTCGTGGTCCTCTTTCTGGCGTACATGTTTCAATTCACAATGATAGGAAAGGCCCTGAGGGCCTGCGCAATCAACCGGGATGCAGCTAAGCTGATGGGTATCAATGCCAAGGCGATGGTCACCTTGAGCTTCGCCATGAGCGCTGCCATCGGTGCTGTTGCGGGGAACATCATAACTCCCATAACGCTCATGGAGTACGACAGGGGTGCCATGCTCGGGATCAAAGGCTTCTCTGCGGCCATTCTGGGAGGTGTGGGAAATCCTTTCGGGGCCGTCGCCGCCGGCCTCGTTATCGGGATACTCGAGTCCTTTTGCGCCGGGTTTATCTCTTCTGGATACAAAGACGCCTTCGCCTTCTTGATCATGCTCCTGGTTCTCTTTGTGAGGCCTGGCGGTCTGCTTGGAAAGTACGAGATAGAATAGGAAACAGATGTCAAAGAGCAACCTCCCTGCGTATATCAGTTTTGCCTTGGTCATCCTCTTGTTTCCCTTGGTGGTCACGAACGAGTACTTTCTGGCCGTCATGATATTCGTGGGCATCCATGTTCTTGTCGCACTGGGTTTGACCCTTCTGATAGGATTCGCCGGCCAGCTCTCCCTGTGCCAGGCGGCGTTTTACGGAATCGGGGCCTACACGACAGGCGTTCTCTCTGCAAAATTTGGAATGAACCCCTGGATTTCGATCGTCCTGGCGATTCTTCTGGCCTGTTGCCTCGCATTTGTCTTGGGCCTGCCGGCGTTGAAACTGAGAGGCCATTACCTTGCCATGGCGACCCTGGGCTTCGGCGAGATCATCAACATCGTGTTCAAGGAGTGGGGGGACCTCACGGGAGGCCCATCTGGGCTGGTCGGCATTCCGAGGCTGAGTTTGGGAAGCATATCACTCGATACCGACCTGCGGTATTTCTTGTTCGTATGGCTCGTGGTTCTCCTGGTTATCGCCTTTCTACTGAATCTCACCAACTCTCGAGTCGGACGGGCCCTCCTTGCACTGAAAAGGAGTGAAGATGCCGCGGCGGCCGTGGGTGTTCCGGTGGCCATGTACAAGATCAAGGTCTTCATGCTGTGCGCAGCCCTGGCCTCCCTGGGCGGGTCCTTCTATGCTCACTACGTAACAGTCATCAGTCCCGAATCCTTTGATGTCTTTTTTTCCATCGTGGTCGTGACCATGGTCGTGGCGGGTGGACTGACCTCTGTCTGGGGTGCTGTCATCGGGGCATCCCTGTTCACCATCCTGCCTGAGGTGCTTCAGGCCTTTGAGGACTACAGCATTGTCATATACGGTTTTATCCTTCTCTTTATCCTCATGTTCATGCCCCAGGGCATTGCGGGGATCGTTGGCGTGTGTACCGATCGATTGAAAAGGCCCTTCTCTTGAAACGGACGGGCTCAGTGCGGGGATAGGCGTGGAAGAACCTCTACTGGAACTCAGGAATTTCAGTAAGACTTTCGGCGGGTTGGAGGCCGTCTCGGATCTGTCTCTTACGGTGAAACAGGGCGAGATAAAGGCTCTGATCGGTCCGAACGGAGCCGGAAAAACAACCGTATTCAACCTGATCTCCGGACTGCAGCGTCCTGACAGGGGTGAGAAGAGGTTCAAGGGAAAACCATTCAACCATCTCAGGGCTCATGAGATAGCACGGATGGGTATCGCCAGAACTTTCCAGAACGTGCTCGTCTTCGGCAACCTTACCGTGCTCCAAAACGTGATGGTTGGAAGGCACACTCGATCCACAGGGGATTTTCTCAGATGCGGCCTGGGTTTCTCTGGGATAAGGAGACAGGAGCGGGCGATTCAAGAGGCGGCCTCGAAGATTCTTGAGCTGGTCGGCCTTGAGGACAAGGCAGGCGATCTGGCGGACAACCTCCCCTTCGGCGAACAGAAACTCCTGGAGGTCGCCAGGGCGATGGCAACCGAACCCGAACTCCTGATGCTCGATGAACCGGCGGCCGGTCTGAATGAGGAGGAAACAGAGGGCATGGCCGGCATTATCAGAACGATTCAGAAAACCGGAATAACCATACTACTCGTGGAGCATGATATGAGTCTCGTGATGAACATCTCAGACGATATTCTGGTTCTGAACCACGGGGTCAAGATCGCCGAAGGGCCCCCTGAGGAGATTCAAGAAAACTCCATGGTGATCGAGGCATACCTGGGAGAAGAGATCGATGTCTGACGTGCTGCTCGACGTGACCGATCTGAACACGTACTACGGCCACATCTATGCCCTGAAAAACGTCTCAATAAAGGTTGAAGAGGGGAGCCTGGTCAGCATCATCGGTGCCAACGGGGCCGGCAAGTCCACGTTTCTCAAGACGGTCATGGGATTGGTCCAGGCCCGCTCGGGCAAAATAACTTACCATGGAAAAGACATAACGAGATTGCCGACCCACCAGATCGTAAAGAGCGGCATCGGCCTCGTCCCTGAGGGAAGGCAGCTTTTTGGCCCCCTCCCGGTTCTGGACAACTTGAAGCTGGGAACCTACAGGTATTCCCAACGGGAAAGAAACAACCTGATCCAGGAAAACCTCGACACGGTCTACCGGCTCTTCCCGATCCTCAGGGAAAGAGCCAGGCAGAAGGCAGCTACCCTGAGCGGCGGAGAGCAACAGATGCTCGCAATCGGTCGGGCCCTCATGGCCAGACCGCAACTGCTTCTCCTGGACGAACCCTCCCTGGGCCTGGCCCCTCTGTTTGTTCGGGAGATCCTGAAGGCCCTGGTGGAATTGAGAAAGCAAGGTATAACCATCGTCCTCGTGGAGCAGAATGCACGGCTCGCCCTGAAGGTCTCAGACTACGGCTTTGTCCTGCATACCGGCAGAACCGTCGCCCAGGGACCGTCGCGGGAGCTCTTGAACGACGAAGAGCTAAGAAGTGCCTATCTGGGGAAAAAACAGTGAAGGCCGAGCAACCTCCAAAGAGCCGACCTCGTATCTTCAGAGTTCTTGAACGAGTCAGAGCCAAGGGCCGCAGCCTGTCTCAGCCGTTCCACAAGCCTTCCCGTACGAGATCATCCATGGTCGCGGTGATGCTCTCCCTCAGTATCTCGACAATCCTGTCGATCTGCTCTCTGGAAAGGATAAGAGAGGACAATAGAATATTGAGGTGTGGGATTCCATCTTTCCCAGGGCCGTTGCAGGGCTTGAGACACACCGCCTGGATGGTATAGATCTCCCGAAGATAGTCTGTCCAAGCCCGGTTCTGTGTACCGCCGCCAACTGTTTCCATTTTCACATTTTCTCTTTTATGACCTTCAGCACGTCCTCCGTGATGTTGAGGGTCTCATCGATATCCTCGTCGGTATGGGCAACCGAGATCGAATACTCCTCAAACCACCCGCTGCCCATGGGGATGACCCCCTTGCTCAACATGCCGTACCAGTACTGCCGCCACATCTCTTTGTTGCACTGGTTCGCCTGGCGATAGGTGCGGGGCTTCTCAGGAACAAACTGGATGCCTCCCAGAGGCCCTTCGTGGGTGACAGAGGCGGGCAGACCAAGGCGGTTGACTATTCCGTCCAGACCTTTAGCGTACTTGTCTCCCAATCTGTCCATCCTCTTGTAGGCCTCAGGGGTCATCACCTTCTTCAGACAGGCGAGGCCTGCCGCCGTGGTGAGGGGATTCGCATTGTACGTGCCGAAGTGGACCGCCGGTCCCAAGGGCGAAATAAGGTTCATGAGGTCACGCCTGCCCCCAAAGGCACCAAGAGGCGTGCCCCCTCCGATCGCCTTTGCAAGGGTTACCAGATCGGGTTCGATCCCATACTTTTGACAAGCCCCGCCTTCCGCGATCCGGCATCCCACCTTCACCTCGTCGAAGATGAGGAGCACGTTGTATTTCCTGGTCAGGTCACGGACACCTTCGAGATAGCCGGGTTCAGGAGGGATCACACCTCCGTTGGTCATACAGGGCTCGAGAATAAAACAGGCGATCTCTCCCTCGTGCTTTTTCAGTTGATACTCCAAGCTTTCCAGGTGATTGAACTGAACGATATGGGTGTGATCCGTAGCACCGGACGGGATCCCGGCACTCTCGACGATGGCCGACGGCATCCAGTCGGGACCGGCGGGCGTGTTGGAGGGCACCGCACAGCTCACCATGAGCACATCACTGGCACCGTGGTACGCTCCCTCCACCTTGATCACTCCCATCTTGTTGGTTGCAGCCCGCGCCAGGCGGACCGCATACATGGTCGCCTCCACACCGGACTGGGTGAACCGGATCATCTCCATAACCGGGTAGCGCCGGTGTATCTCCTCGGCAAGGTCTGTCGCCGTGGTGCCGCAGAGCCCGTAAAGAGTCCCCTTCCGGGTCTGCTCGTTGATGGCCTCTGCAATGACCGGGTTGGCATGTCCTGGAACCATGGCAGCATAACACATGCAGTAGTCGATGTAACGGTTCCCGTCGAGATCCCACACATAGGCTCCCTTGCTATCCCTGACAAAGATAGGATAGGGTGCCCAGAACTGGATCGCGCTTCCAACCCCTCCAGGAATGATCGCCTGAGCCCTGGCTGCCTCCTTGCCGGAAGTCGGGGTTCTTTTCACATACTCTTCATAGAAGTCTCCCATGGAATATCTCCTTTCTGAGACCAACGAATCTGGATGGGCACCCCTAAAGAGGGGCAACCCTATTAAAACCGCGAAGGCGAAGCCCGAAAAAAGATGAAGAGCTTTATATAGAATTTCGCCGGCCCTTGTCAACGAAAAACTTCTGGAGTCTTCCCACCTTTCGGCCGCGCCTGTCTCCCCGAACAGAACTGTAAAATCAGCGGAGCGCCCGCAGAGGGCGGCCGGAAAGAATCAGCGGCATCATCCTGCCAAGAAAAGAACCGACGGTAAAGCCAACAAACTCCAAGAATCTCGATCGAAGAGCCGGAAAACTCCGGAAAATTCCGTAGGTCTCCCGGTCGGAGTGAAAGCGCTGAAGGCAGGGCAGGGTTCACTCACTGTCGGGTTTTCTCATCTTCTCGGCAGCTACCTTTATGGCCCGAACGATGTTTACGTATCCCGTACAACGGCAGAGATTGCCTCGGATGGCATCCTTGACCTCTTCCGTGGTGGGGCTCGGATTGCTGTCGAGCAGGGCCTTGGCCGAGAGAATCATCCCTGAAGTGCAGAAACCGCACTGAACAGCCCCTTCCTCGACAAAGGTCTCCTGGAGGGGATGAAGCTTCCCGTCTTTTGCCAGCCCCTCGATGGTGGTTATCTCCTGGCCGTCTTGCGAAACCGCCAGGGTCTGGCAGGAGGCGATGGCCTTGCCGTTCCTGAGGACGATACAGGCGCCGCACTCTCCGATACCGCACCCGTACTTGGTTCCTGTCAGGTGGAGTCTGTCCCGCAGCACATTGAGCAGGATCTCGTTCGGCTTCACCTCCAGTCGATACTCTTTCCCGTTGACCTTGAGAACGATGGGTATCTTCACTTTGCCACCTCCCCTCCAGACCTTTCCCATGCAGCCTCGAAGACATCCCGGATCAGGAAGGAAGCGGCATGTCTCTTGTAAGCCGCCGTGGACCGGGCATTCCTCGGAGAAATGTCTTCGCTCAATGCCTCTGCAGCCCGTGCCAGGGAAGACTCGCTGAGCTTTTGACCAGCAAGGGCCTTCTCGAAGTTGGAGGCACGGACCGGTTTTGGTGCCACACCTCCAAGGGCGGCCCGCACCTCCGCACAGGTATCGCCGTCCCGGACCACGTAGACGGCGCAGTTTATCTTGGCTATGCTCAGCGTGACCCGCGCGATCTTCCTGAAAGCCGAGCCCGATTCCGGAGAAGGCTCGGGAATAGAGATGGCGGTTATCAGCTCCCCGGGCTGAAGCACCGTCTTCCTAGGTCCGGTGAAGAAATCCTCCACGCGAACGTTCCTGCGCTCGATCTCGCCTTTTTCGTTCTTCGTACTTATCTCCACCTGGGCGTTCAATGCCATCAGCGGTGGAGCAGAGTCCGCCCCTGGAGAAGCCGTGCATAGGTTTCCGGCCGGGGTGGCCAGGTTCTTTATCTGCACGGCCCCCATACTCTTCACTGCGTCGTGGAGAGCCGGGTATTTCTCCCTTATGCCCTGGTCCTCCTCAAGAGTGGAAAACAGGGTGGTCGCCCCGATCTTCAGCCCTCCTTCCCATACGAGGAAGTCCAGTTCCTTTATGCCCATGATGTACACCAGAGCCCCGGGTTTGTCTCCGCCGGTCTTGATCTCGTTCAATACGTCGGTTCCCCCCGCAAGAGCCCTTGTCCCGGGCATCTTGAGAATATCGAGAGCCTCTGTGACACTCTTAGGGCTGTAGTAATCGAAGTCATGGGTTATAACCTGGGAATTAGACATGGTTCCTTCCCTCCTCAATCTCCCAATACGGCCTCAAAGATATCCTCCGGTCGGATCGGCAACTTGGTGAAGTAGATGCCCGTGGCGTTCTGTATGGCCAAAGCCACCGCAGCCGCCACCGGATTCAAAGCGGATTCGCCGATGCCCTTGGCTCCCATCGGGCCGGTGGGCTCCCGAGTACCTGCAAAGAAGGTCTGGACGTCTTCAGGATCCGGAAGGTCCGCGGCTCCCAGCATCTTGTACTCGGTCAGAAGGCCGTTGCACCGGAGTTTCCCCGTCTTCTCGTCGTATTCGGCGTCCTCCACCAAGGCCATCCCCGCACCCCGGTAGAATCCGCCGTGGAGTTGTCCCCGGGCCAGGGTGGGATTGATAACCGTCCCAGCGTCGCTCCCGGCCACCACCTTTTCGATCTTCACCCGACCCGTCTCCATGTCGACCAAAACCTGGACATAGTAAGTGGTGAAACATGGGGGGCAGTTGACCATACGCACGCTCTTGGATGCGATCGCAGTCCCCCAGTTCTTGTTCATGGCGGTCTGTGCCACCTCTCGTATGGTCAGATGCTTTTCCGGCATTCCCTCCACATAGATCACTCCCTGTTTTTGCTCCTCATCGGGCCGGATCTTCAGGGAGGCCACCGGCGCATCCAGAATCCTTGAGGCATAGCCCAGGAGGACGTTCTTTGCGTCCCTGGCGACTTCGAGGACAGCCCCACCTCCGCAGTAAACCCCGCGGGTGGCATGGGTACACACGTCGTAGCCGGTTGAACGCGTATCGGCCGGAGAGACCCCCACCTTTTCAAAGGGTACTCCGAACTCCTCGGCCACCAGCTTGGCCAATGCATCCAGGGTCCCTCCCCCGTGATCCATCAGAGCCGTCAGGACGTCGATCGAACCGTCTTCGTTGACCTTGACCTGAGCGGTGGAATAGTCCTTGACCTCACCCGGAACCGGGGCACCCGTGCCGGAGGTATGAAAACCCCTGGCAAAACCGATCCCCCTCCTGAACCGCCCGGTCTTGGTCTTCGGGTCTCCCCGATCCTTGTACCCGATTAGCTCTGCTCCTTTGAAAAGAAGCTCCTTGACCCCGTCGGAATGAATGACCGAGCGAATGGTGGGACCCTGGCCCCAGAAGACCTCTCCCAGCCCTACGTAGTTCTTCACCCGCAACTCGATCGGGTCCATACCGAGCTTTTCCGCAAGCATGGTCATCGTGGTCTCAACCCCGAAGGTCACCTGCGGGGCACCATATCCCTGCATGGCACAGGCAGGCGCCTTGTTGGTATAGATCGCCATGCCCTCGTACTTCATGTTCGGCAACCTGTACAGGGAATGCCACCAGCCTGCCAGAACCCCCAGAAAAGCCAGGGCCTGAACGTGGTGAGAGCCTATGTCCACATAGGCCTTCATCTCACCTGCCACGAGGGTCCCATCCCTCTTTGCACCGATTTTCAGGGTATAGCGGGTGGGATACTTGGCATGGTCATACATATCCTCTTCCCTGGAATGGATTATCTTTACCGGGCGGCCCGCCTTCAAGGCCAGGGCAACGGTGATGAGATTCACCGGATTGGTATGGATTCCAGAGCCGAAATGTCCTCCCACAGGAATACGTACCACGTTTACCTTGTTCAAGGGGATATCGAAGATCTCGCCTATGAGCAGCCGGGTGTTGTGGATTGTCTGGGTTGAAGGCCAGACGGTAACACCCCCGTCCGGCTCGGGCCGACACACACAGGACTTGGGTTCGAGTTGGGCATGGTACACCCGGGAAGTGACGAATTCATTCTCCACGATGACATCCGCTTCTTTGAAACCCTCGTTGACGTCCCCCTCTACGACCTCCCTCGTGCAGGCTATGTTGTGCTCTATGATGATCTCCCTGTCTTCCAGATAAACCTTCTCGTGGATCAGGTCTTCCTCGGCCGCCAGGGCTTCATCCATAGTCATGTACGAGGGCAGCACCTCCCACTCCACCCGTACCGCCTCGGCCGCCTTGGCGGCCAGTTCCTGTGTCTCCGCGGCCACGGCACCGAAAGCATCGTCGATCTGCCTCATGTGGTCCGTCAGGACCTGCCAGTCCTTGAAGGTGCTCCTGGGGATGGAAACCTGGCGGACGTTGTAATACTTCTTCGGCACATCCTGGAAACTCAGGCATACCGCCCCCATCTTCTCGGCCTCGGAAAAGTCGATGCTCTTGACCCGGGCATGCGGGTAGGGGCTCCGGAGTATCCGCCCGTAAAGCATTCCCTCGAGGTACATGTCAGAGGGGTAGATCTCTCTCCCCGTAACCCGGGCAATACCGTCTTTCCTTGGAAAATCCCTTCCCAAAACGTGGTATTTTCCCTCTTCCATTTCCCAGCATCCTTTCTTGCGCCTTTGGCAGGCTCAAACTTACGAGTCTCTCCCTCTCCGGCCCCTACCATGTGGGGGGGCTGAACACAAAGAGGACTTCAGCGGCCTCCGTCCCGTTGTTGACCCAGCAATGGGGTCGATTCCCATCGAAGTAGAGTGTATCGCCTTCCCGGAGAATCAAGGTCTTTCCGTTGATCTGAAAGTCGATTCCCCCCTTGAGAACAAGGACGAACTCCTCGGTGCCCCGGGGATGGGAGATCTTCTCCGGGTGTCCGGACCTCTCACCGGGCTCAACCCTGTCAGACCCTCCACCAGGTTCGACGACGCTGATAAGGGGTTCCATCTTCTTCGTCGTGATTCTTGAAACCAACATCTGGCTCAAGACCTTGCCTCCGGGGTACTCTATGATCCTCCTTTCTTCCTTTGGCAGGTGCCAATCCTTCTGGGATTCCTCGGGTGGGTCTGCAAACAGATCCACCACGTTAACGTCCAGAGCTCTGGCGAGCTTACCCACCATGGAAAGCGAAGGCATGGTGGTCCTCTTCTCGAGCTGAGAAATGTAGGACTGGGTGCAACCGGCCCTCTCTGCAAGCTCCTTCAGGGTCAGGCCCTTGAGCTTCCTGTAGTCCCGGATTCTCTGATGAATCTTCCCTTCCATGGCATTGTATTATCCATGGTTAATTCAGCTTTACTAATAGTGAATATATATTTCACCTCCTAATAATTGTCAAGAAGAAAGTCAGGTGGAGCCTCCTGACCCTTGGAGTACACCTCTGTCTCGGAGCGACACTGCGGGGGGGACGTCGTGGTTCGTGATTCGTGTTCGTGATTCGTGTTCGTGATTCGTGTTCGTGGTTCGTGTTCGTGGTTCGTGTTCGTGGGACGTGGTTCGTGTTCGTGGGGAAGGGCGAGAATTCCCTGCACGGCCGTCCCCTGTTCCCCCTGAGCTGTGGGTTGATATGCGGGGGCGGCACCTGCTAGAATATTTTTGTGGGAAATCGCCTTGAAAAACATCAAAACCCTGCTTTGCCGGCCTTGACAAAGGCCAGCGGAGTTGTTATACGTTGGGGCACAGCGGTATTCGCCTCAAGACACGGGTGCCGCTTTCAGGTCGAGTTACCCGGCCTCAATAACCACATATGGGTGGCTCGATTTTTTTTGTTGTCTCTTGCAAACAGGCACGGCCGTTCGGAACGGTCAAGATCAATACAGAAGGGAGGCGATAGCCATGAGTGGAGTATGCCAGACGGTCAAGGCAGGGGACCCCTGTGTCTTCTGGAAAAAAACAGGGTGTTCCTACAATGGTGGAACGTGCTATCCTGTGGTGGAAGCCTGTATCGGGTGTGAGCGTATCAAGGAATACCCGTCTGGTCAGTACTGTACCAGTTTCTGCGAGCCTGAGCTGAAATGGAGGCTCGGGGTGTGCAATCTGGCGACCCATGTCAAAAGGAACAACGGCAATGGATCGGCCAAGAGGTTGAATCCCCTGAAAGCATCCAAGAGGAGGGCTACCGGCAAATAGTTTTCGCCAGGACCTCCCCGGCTCGTACCAGAGGCATCCTCACAGACCCAGGCAGTGGGGAGGATTCCCTTTGAAAAAGAGACCGATCGAGACATGCAGAGCCCCTGTTGCCCGGTGTGACGGGGGCTCACGATTTCCATGATCCCCGCTGCGTGGAGGCGGAGCCGATCCCCTCGGAAGACCCCGAGGATACTGTCAGAGCACTTCCCGGCTGAGGGATTCGCCTTCCTTTGATGTGAACGGAGCGGCTTGTTTCATGAGGACATTCCTTCTCCTGATATTCTGGGGTCTCTGGTTTCTCAACTTCTCAAGTCGTACGGTCTTCTCTCCGATCCTTCCGATTCTTGAACAAGAACTCCACCTGACTCACGCCAGAGCGGGAAGCCTTTTTCTCTTCCTGTCCGTGGGTTACACATCGACGCTCCTGCTGGCCGGATCTCTGGCCCCTCGGGTAGGCTACAAACGGACAATCACGGCAGGATTCCTGGCAGTCACCATAGCTCACCTTTTTTTGGGCCAGGCGCGTTCTTACTGGTCTCTTGCAAGCTTCTTTTTCCTTGTCGGAATCTCCACGGGGATCTATATGCCCAGTATCATTCCCATCATTACCGCCACCTTTGACCGGGCAAAATGGGGCAAGGTCATCGCCCTCCATGACACCGCGGCCTCTACCAGCATCTTCCTCATACCGATCCTTGCGGCCGTCTGTATCCGGTATTTTTCGTGGAGGGCGCTGTTTCCTGTCCTGAGTGGTGCCTGCCTTGCAGGCGCCCTTCTCTTCTGGTCGTTTTCCCCGGATCCCCGGGCCCGGGACAGAGCGGGCTCCGGTTTTCTCCACGTCTTCCGCCGTCCGGTCTTCTGGAGGATGGCAGTCCTCTGGATTTTCGCCGCCGCCTCCAACATGGGGCTTTACAGCATCATACCCCTCTTCCTCGTCAGGGAAAGGGGGATACCCATAGAACTGGCCAACACGGTATTCGGCGCATCGAGAGTAGGTGGTATCTTCGTCTCAATTCTGGCGGGTTTCATGGCCGACCGATACGGGGCAAGGAGGATCCTGGCACTCGCTTTCCTGATTACAGGAGCCTCGACCATCGGAGTGGCTCTCGCCTGGAACTTCCCCCTCCTCGTGGGGATGCTTTTCCTCCAGGCTAGCGTCTCTCTCGGCTTTTTCCCCGTAGCTCTCCTCGGTATCTCAAAACTGACCACTTTCGAGGAGAGAAGTGCCTTCACCGGCGGATCGCTTGCCCTGGGTGTCGTCTTCGGTCTCGGGGTAACCCCCGTTCTTCTCGGCTCGGCGGCGGACCTATGGAACTTCGAAACCGGCATCCTGGCTCTTGGGATCCTAACGGTCATCTCGACCCTCTCTCTCAGGGGATTGAAAGGGATCTGATCTCCGGTCCTCAGGCCCTCGCACTGTGAAATACGGCCGGCAGGTCCTGCCGGAAAAGGAGTCCCCCGAACGATGGTCCCGTATGGGGACCCGATCGGTGGCGCGTCACCCACGGCGCTCAACCCGTACGGTTTGTATCTCCACACGGTTCACGTATATACTGTTAGGGGGCATCTGGCAGAGTCCTTCAAGACCGTCGCGATTCATCTAGCTCGACCGGGAGATTCTATTGGACGACCAATCGTATATGAAGGCGGCTCTTCGCCTGGCCCGCAGGGGAATGGGATGGGTAAGCCCGAACCCGATGGTGGGAGCCGTGATCGTGAGGGGAGAGAAGGTCATAGCACGGGGGTACCACAGGAGGTTCGGGGGTCCCCATGCCGAGGCCGAGGCCTTGAGCTCCGTGGAAGGAAAACTCAAGGGGGCCACCCTCTATGTGACCCTCGAGCCCTGTTGTCACTATGGAAAGACCCCTCCCTGCGTCGACCTCATCATCGAAAAGGGAATCGGCCGTGTGGTCATCGGCACCGAGGATCCGAACCCCCTGGTCGCGGGCAAGGGGATCAGGAAGCTTCTCGACCACGGGGTCAGGGTGACCGTGGGGGTGCTTGAAGGACCATGTCGCGCCTTGAACGAGCCGCATTTCAAGTACTTCGAAACCGGCCTTCCCCTGGTCAGCCTGAAGATCGCCCAGTCCCTTGACGGCCGTATCGCAACAAAGAACGGAAGCTCCCAGTGGATCAGCTCTCCGGACTCAAGGAGGCTGGCCCACAGGTGGCGTGCGACTCATGACGCCGTTATGGTGGGTATCGGCACGGTACTCAGCGACGATCCCAGCCTCACCGTGCGGTTGGTCAGGGGGAGGAACCCCAGGCGGATAATCGTCGACAGCAGGCTTAGAATCCCCGTGACGAGCAGGGTCCTGTCGGATGGGAACCCATCACTCACCACGGTTCTCACCACTCCGCGGGCCGATGCCAAGAGCATCGAGGATCTAAGAAGGCTGGGAGCACGGGTCATCCCGGTGAGCCCGAATCCGCAGGGAAGGGTCGACCTCCGGACAGCGCTCCCAATCCTGTCTCAGGAAGGAATCACCTCGGTTCTCGTCGAGGGGGGAGCCGCCCTTGCCACTTCTCTCTTTAGGGAAAGACTCGTCGACAGACTCCTGATAGTCATCGGCCCGAAAATCATCGGAGAGGGGATCGACGCGGTGGGAGATCTGGGAACGGCGAACCTCACCCAGGCCCTCGGCTTTACCATCGAGAAGACCAGCAGGGTCGGTCCGGACCTAGTTGTGGTGGCAAGACCCAATACCCGAGCCGCCGGCGAGAGTAGGCATGCTGCCGCCCCTTTTGCCGGCTCCCCACTCTAGTGCGTCGAGCCGGATCGCTCCTTGAACCTTTCCACCGAGTTGATCTTGATTCCCAGAAGTTCGGCTATGTGGAACTTCGCCTCCATGGCCTGGGCTTTTCCGGACCGGGACATCACGGTTCCGAGATTGAGATCCTCGCGGATCTCACCCATTCTTGTGACATCTGACAGGTCCGCCTCGGAAACACCGAGCCTTCCGGCCACATAGGCCTTTGCCGCATCGATCTTCATGCCCCTGGAGATTTCCATCCTCGCCACCAGATCTCCGGCGGTCCGGATCCCTCCCATTCCAGAAGTCAGAGCGTGGGTCACGGCCATGCCCATAAGATCCCCTATCCCAACCTACAAACCGTCCAACCTTGTGATCTCCACCATGGCTCGAGACGCCATGGATACCGCATCTACGGGCAGGATTTCGCAGAGGGGAACCCCACAGACCCCCATCCCCATATCGGCATGAACCGGAATCCCGCTCGCCTCCACGCAGGCCTTTATCAACGTCACGGCCCGAGCGATGTTCTCTGGAACAGATTTACCGGGTACGGTATTGACGACCGGACCGAATATGGTGGCTCCTGCCTTCTCGGCCAGTCTCACCTGCTCGTGGGGGTAGAGACCAGCCAGCCTGACTCCTCGATATGCTATGTCCCCGTGCATTCCAAGGATAAACTCCCCCGCCATGCCCATCTCGATGCACATGTCCGGGTACTTCTTTCTCAGGATCTCGGTGGCCCGGAGGGCAGCCGCAAAGTCGGTGTCTCCGGCCGCACCCACCGTGTCGATATCCACCCCGTCAGCCCCTGCCTCGTACATCCTGCTCGCCACGAACACGATGTCTCTCACCGCGTGTTCAACCGCCTCCTCGCCCGCCCGCCTTGCCGCCTCGATCTTTCCAGCCACCATGAGGTCGGACGGATTCGGTACCGGGCCGTCAGGCTGGCTGTAGTAGCCCAGGTTCGGCATGGCTCCATAGAACAGTGGCGCAATGGTAGAAGCCAGAGCCTGCTCCAGCACAGGGACCTCCTCCCCTACAATCGGCTTTATCGCCTTGTAACTGTAATCAATATGATCCATTTCAAGTATGTCGGCGCCAAGAGCCCTCTCGTGGATCTGTAGTCCCTGGATCCTATCCACCTCTATCCCCATCCGCCTCACCTTGGCAGTCATCCCGTCGTTGCTCAGAACCACCTCGTTTCCCCTGGCGACCCTCGAAAGTCCCCTCGAGGAGACGCAGATCTCGAAAAGCCGGCGCATCTCATCCTCGGTCAGCGGCGAGACACCGCTCCGCTCAGAGGCATCCGCCATTCCCCTTTCGATCTCGGTTCTCAGTTCTTTTTCACCCAGTTCTACGACGGTCCCGTCTCCCAGCCGCGTGTAGATCTTCTCCATTGTTCCTCTCTCCCCCGTTTTCTCGGATACCCAAGTATACCAGAAAAAGAGACAGAGGCATCGAGAAGACCATAGCAGCCCATATTGCCGAATCCATGCCGGACTTTCCTCTGTTTTCGATCGAGGATTGTTGCGCCTCATTAACCTTACGGTTCTTTCGCTCCCTAACAGGAAAATTCCCTGCTCCAACAGGTCGAAAATTTCAGAATCGAGGTTCTTGACGTGCTACTTTTTTTATGTTAGTGTTACCGAGAAACTGCATGAGGTCCATGCAACCTGGGTTTCGGTATTCATCGGAGGCTGAAATGGTAGAGATCGGCAACGAGCAGGGGGATTTCAAGGAATGCGTCGGTTTTCACGGGCACGTCTGCCCTGGGTTGGCCATAGGCTTCCAGGCGGCCCGGGTTCTCATGAAAGAACTGGGTGTTCGCAGGGCATCGGATGAGGAGTTGGTGGCCATTGTGGAGAACGATGCCTGCGGAGTCGATGCCATTCAGGTCATGACGGGGTGCACATTCGGCAAGGGCAACTTCATTTTCAAGAACTATGGAAAGCAGGCCTTCACCCTTATCGCAAGAAACCGGAGGAGGGCGGTCCGCGCGTGCCTCAGGCCGGGTGTTCTCGACCGGGATCGCTCCCACCTCGCCCTTTTCGAAAAGGTTCAGGATGGAGACGCATCTCCTGAAGAGACCAAACAATTCACCCGTCTCCACGGGGAACAGGCCAGGAGAATTCTCGAGGCAGACCCACACTCTCTCTTCAAAATCGAGGAGGTATCAACCGAGGCCCCGCCCAGGGCGAGAATCGTGGGATCAGAAATCTGTGACGGCTGCGGGGAGCCGGCAAGGATCGACATGCTCAGCCAGGTTCACGGGCAGAGGCTTTGCATCGCCTGCGCGCGCCGACGGTTTTCCTCAGCAAAGACCAAGGACACGACCTCTACGAAGGAGACAGGCAATGAATGACCGAAGCAGTCACCGTCTGGTTGTATTTTTCATCCTCCCGCTGCTTCTTTCTCTCTCCTGGGCGGCGGCTTGGGCGAGCCCCACCACGTACGCCATCGCTGACACGACCGGTGATTGGGGATATCCGTCGCCTTACCGGCGGTATCCACGTGGGCCAGGGTACGTGCGGATGAGCTTCATCTTCGATACCCTCACCTGGAAGAACCGGGCCGGAAAGGTGATCCCAGCTTTAGCCAAACATTGGGAGTACCTCGACCATGAAAACGCCTATGTCTTCGACCTCGACAGAGGCGCAAAATGGCACGATGGCCTGCCATTTACGGCAGAAGATGTGGTCTTCACCTTCCAGTATGCCAAGAAACACCCGATGCCGTGGATAGACCCGAAGCTCCTCCAAGGGGCCATTGCAATCGATCCACACAGGGTCAAGGTCATTTTGGGCAGAAGGTATGCCCCGTTCCTGATCAATGTGGCAGGGACCATGCCGATCCTTCCCCGCCATATCTGGCAGGAAGTCTCGACCCCCAGGCGCTTCGGGGCCAAAAAGGCGCTCGTCGGTACCGGGCCTTTCAAACTGCTCGACTACAACAGGGCTCAGGGCAGCTATCTCTACGAAGCCAATCCCCTCTACTACGGGGGCAAACCCAGCGTCTCCCGGATCAAGTTCACAAAGATCGCAAGAGAAATGATCGGGCCCGCTCTCAGGCAGGGCCTAGTTGACGCTGGATCCATACCCCCCGACCTGGCAAAGGATATGAGGCGACTAGGCTACCATGTCATAAGGGCTCCCTATGGATGGCACCTGAAACTGGTTATGAACCACAGGGAACCACCCCTCGATCAGAAGGAGTTCAGGCAGGCCTTGGCATATGCAATCGACCGGAAGGCTCTGGTAGAGATCACACAACGAGGGCACGCCATGGTTGGACACCCGGGTTTTGTTCCTCCTGACAGCCCCTGGTGCAATCCCCATGTGAAGAGATATCCCTTCGATCCTGCCAGGGCGAGAGCCTTACTCCAGAACCTGGGTTATAAGCTCACGGGAGGAAGGATCATTCGCGACGGAGTCCCTCTCAGGCTGGAGATCCTTTCCCAGCCTCGATTTAAAGAAGTCGGCCTGTTTCTGAAAGAAGAACTCGAAAGCCTGGGCTTTGAGGTCGATATTCGAACCCTTGAATCCAAAACCGTCGACTCCAGGATTCTGCACTGGCAGTTTCGACTCGCGCTCAGCGGCCACGGGGGGCTGTACGATCCGTCGTTTCTAAAAAGGGCGATCCTGGACGAGGGGTTCAACAGCGTTCGGTATCACCGGAATGAGGAGCTGAAACGACTCGTCATGGCACAGCTTGAGGAGATGGATCCTGAACAGAGAAGGAGAATCGTCTTCCGCATCCAAGAACTCTATGCCGAGGATCTGCCCAACCTGCCGCTCTATTATCCCAACTGGTACTGGGCCCACAACGGGCGATTGAGCCTTTTCTATACAAGAAACGGTATCGCCATCGGCATCCCGCTTCCATTGAACAAACTGGCATTCATCGATCGAAAATAGGATCCAGGGATCCGGAAATGAAAAACATGTTCCGTCAAAACCTACCCACGTACCTGGTGGTCATACTCCTCATTGTGGGAATCAATTTCTTTCTTCCCAGGATGATGCCGGGAGACCCACTCATGGCCATCTATGGGGTAGAAGCGCTTGTTGCCATGACACCGGAATTGAAGGACTCCCTCCTGCGATCCTTCGCCCTTGACAAACCCTTGTGGGAGCAGTTTATCGCCTATCTCCGCCAGCTCGTCCATGGAGACCTCGGGTACTCCTACTACTACGGGGCACCCACGCTGGAAGTTATTCTCGGGCGGCTCCCCTGGACGCTCCTTCTCGTGGGTTCGGCGATCATCCTCTCCACCACATTGGGTGTCCTTCTGGGAATAGAGTCGGGCTGGAGACGGGGGACCGCCCTGGATCGGTCCATGCTTTCCGGTTTCATGGCGCTGAGCGGGTTTCCCGGCTTTTTTCTCGGCATGGTATTGCTCCTCGTATTCGCCGTGACCCTGAGGCTGCTTCCGCTGGGTGGAGCGACCACTGTTTACTCCGGCCTGTCCGGCCCGGCCCTGTATGCCGATGTCGTGAAGCATCTGGTTCTTCCAATCTCCGCCCTCACTCTGGGCCATGTTGCGGGAGACTATCTCCTGACCCGGAGTACCATGGTGACGGTTCTCAAGGAACCATACATTCTCTCTGCTAGAGCCAAGGGCCTCCGCGAGAGGGTCATCTGCTACCGGCACGCCGGGAGAAACTCTCTTCTCCCGGTGGTTACACGCACCGGCGTGCGACTCGGCAGGATAGTAACCGGCACCCTCTTCATCGAGGTGATATTCGCCTACCCGGGCCTTGGAACACTCACATACCAGGCCCTTCTGGCCCGGGATTACGCCGTGCTGCAGGGGATTTTCCTCGTGGTGGCGGTGCTGGTCCTGTTTGCCAATTTTTCCGCGGACCTGCTGTATATCCGGGTGGATCCAAGGATTCGAGATGCACATCACCATTAAAGGCGAGTTCGGAAAAAGTAGCTACGGCAGGACAGGCCTCTTTCTCCTGGCAGCCCTGATGGCCCTGGCGGTTTTCGCACCAGTTGTCGCTCCCTATGGTCCCAATCATCAGACCCGTCTCTCCTTTGAACCGCCCTCATGGTGCCATATCCTTGGAACCAACCACGTCGGCCAGGACAACTGGAGCCGTCTTGTCTACGGTGCCAGGACCTCCCTGCTGGTCGGATTCGGGGTAGCCTTGCTTGCCACGACTATCAGCGCCACCGTGGGAGGTACATGTGGGCTCAAGGGGGGACTCTACGACGCCGTCATGATGCGACTCGCTGACGCTCTTCTGATTCTGCCGGCTGTCGTCATCCTCATAACTATCTCCGCCTACGTGAAGCCGAGGATCTACCTTCTCATCATTCTCATCTCCTCTCTGAGCTGGCCAGGAGGCGCCCGAATCGTAAGAAGCCAGACACTTAGCCTGAAGGAGCGCCCTCACATCTGGGCGGCCAGGTCTTTCGGCGCGAGTACTCGGTATATCCTGCACCGGCACATCATCCCGGATCTCGGCCCGGTGCTGGTTGTCGAATTCATCCATGCCTTCAAGAGGGGCGTCTTTATGGAAGCAGGGTTGGCTTTTCTGGGAATCGGCGACCCCATGGTAGTCAGTTGGGGGACCATAATGAAAAACGCCGTCGACTACAGTTATATGAAGGTCTGGGCCTGCTGGCTGATCCCGGCAGGATTGGCGCTGTCATTCGCCATCCTTTCTCTGACCCTGATCGGACACACCCTCGAACCAGTCATGGAACCCAGGCTAAGGGAGCAGGCCCGTGCTTGACATCAGGAATCTGACCGTCAATTTCGGCGGCCAGGGGATTCTGAACGGAATCGATTTTAGGCTTGAGGCAGGCGGATCCCTCGCTATTGTGGGAGAGTCAGGGGCGGGGAAGACCACGGTGGGCCGTGCCATCATGGGGCTCTGTAGTGGAACCGTGGGGGGAGAGGTCTTTTTCCATGGGCAGGATCTCCTCAGCCTCGATAAGGAGGCCATGAGGAGAATCCGCTGGAACAGGATAGCCATGGTCTTCCAGAATATCAACCAGGTTCTCAACCCGGTCCATAGAGTGATCGACCAGGTGGCCGAACCCATGGTGGAGCATGGTTTCAAAGACAAGAGGGAGGCGAGGGAGCGAGCCGAGGAGACCCTCCTTGAGATGGGGCTTTCAAGAGACCGGCTATGCCTGTACCCGCACCAGCTGAGCGGTGGGGAACAACAACGGGTCCTTCTGGCCATGGCAACCGCCAACCAACCTGAACTCCTGATCCTGGACGAACCCCTTGCCGGCCTTGATGGGTCGAGCCGGTTGAAGATGATCGCTCTCCTGCAGGGACTGAATCTGGGAAGAGGGACTGCTCTTCTCGTCTTCACCCACGATATGGAAACCGCGCTGCGGATCTCCGACCGGATGGCCTCGCTTTATGCCGGGCGCATCATGGAGCTTGGGCCTTCTGAGTCGGTGATCTCTCTGCCGAGGCACCCCTATACAAGGGCCCTGATCCGGGCCTACCCCGATATTGTGACCCCAAAAGATCTCCAGGGGATCAAAGGTAGACTCACCAGACCGGTTGAGGGCTGCCCGTTCCATCCCCGATGCACCCAGGCCGTCGAAATCTGCTCCCGCCAGACACCCCCCTTGACGAACCAGCGAGGAAGAATGCTGGCATGCCATCGAAAAGGAATAATTCCCCTCATGAGGACGGTCGGCCTCACCAAGCGCTTCAGGAATCTCGTGGCAGTCGAATCGGTCGATCTCACAATCTACGGGGGAGAAACCCTCGCCCTGGTCGGACCGAGCGGTTCCGGAAAGAGTACACTGGCCAGAATGCTCGTAGGACTCATCCGTCCTACTCGGGGAAGGATATATCTCGAGGACCGGGAAGCGCAACCAGGCAAGGCATTCTACCGCAGAGTCCAGATGGTATTCCAAAACCCCGGAGACTCTCTGAGCCACCGTCTGACCGTTCTCGATCTGGTCAAAGAACCCCTGGTGGTCCAGCATGCTGTTTCCCGTGCTGAATGCCACAAAAGGGCCTTGGAGGCCATCGGAGAGGCCCAACTACCGGGGGACGAGGAGTTTCTTCGCAGATACCCCCACAGTCTGAGCGGAGGAGAACTACAGCGAGTTGCGATCGCGAGGGCCTTGGTCCTGGACCCGGACCTTCTCATCGCCGACGAGCCGACCTCTGCCCTCGACCCGAGTGTCCAAGCGAAGATCTTGAAGCTGCTCCTCCAGCTTCAAGAAGACAGGGGGCTCAGCCTCCTTTTCATCACCCACGATATTGCGGTGGCAAGGAAGATCAGTGATCGAATCGCCGTAATGTACGAAGGCAGAATAGTCGAACAGGGCCCTGCGGCTGGAATCCTGCAATCGCCGAAGCACCCGTGCACGGAAGGACTGGTTGCCTCGGCCCCTCGCCTCACAGAAAAGCGGCCGAGGTACGGTGACATCCAAGAAACCGGCCTGGATGCGCTCTCTGCTTCCCGATCAGCGGCCACTCCCTGAACCCGGAAGCACCTTTCCAGGACACGACGAAAGGATCTCGGAACAAGGTTCTTCCTCACGGCTCTCGAGGAAAAGGTTCTGGTGGAGGAGAAATCCCCCTGCTCAACAGTTTCAGATAGTCGACCACGTCGCCAAGATCCCTGCCAGAGAGCTTCCATCTGGGCATTACCCGGTCAAAGGATTTCCCGTCCACACCGATCCCCTGGGTCACAGCCCTCCTGATCGACTCGTCCGTGTACCTCTTGTGGGCTTGTCCCTCCCCATTGCCGCCGTAGTCATGTTTTCCCTTTACCAGGACATCATAGCGGATATCAGGGGCGATTTTCAGAGTCGGCCAGATTATGAACTTCCCCCTGCCCCCGGAACCGTGGCAGGCCACGCACCCTAGTCTCCGGCGCCTCAGCCATTTGGGTCCCTTGTCGAAGGCGATCTCGAGGCCTTGATCATTGGTACGCGTATAGTAGATCATTTCACCGTTGCTCCTGAATCGACCCTGAGGGTGGACGACGGCCCAGGGCGTCACCATCCACGAAATCGAAACCAGCGCCACGAGTATCGTTTTTCTCATTACTACCTCCAGTCCCTCCGGGCTGATTCTCTCCAGAAAAGACCCTTTCGTCCTCGCCCGGGGAACGTCCGGTTATTCCTTCATGATCCCACCGAATCTGGCCTCGATCCGCCTTTTCAGTGACTTTGCTCTCCGGAAATAGGCCATGGATGTGGCATTGGACTCTTGTTTGTAGTACTCGGCCTGGTCGAGGAGAAAGGCGTACCGATCGATCATGCCGATCAATTCCCGCTGAGCCTCGTGGCTGAGCCCGTTGAACCCCTCCTCATCCACCATCCGTCCCAGGTAGGGATGATCGCCTGCAGCCTTCTCGAAGAGAAGTTTCGGGGATATCGCCCTTGCCAGGCGGAAGCCCACATTTCGGCGCCGGGTTCCCGCGGGGGAATAGCTGCGGCGCGAATGTGACCGGCAGTCCCCGGTGGGGCTGTCATACCCGCCGCCACGAAGTACCCGGAATGAGACCCTGGAGCGTCCCTCGGCGGTCGTAAGCGCACCGGGAGGATAGTCGCCATGCCAATCCTGGCACCATTCCCAGACGTTCCCATGGACGTCGTATAGGCCCCAGGGATTCTGCTTGAGCTCCCCCACGGGATGGGTCCTTCCCCTCGAGTTTTCCTTGTACCACGCGTACTGGCTGAGCCCGTCCTCTTCGTCGCAGAATCCATAGTCGTTTCCAGACCCCGCAAGGCAGATGTACTCCCATTCCGCCTCTGTGGGAAGTCGAAAAACTTCCTCCCCTTCCAGGCGGTTCAGCCGCCTGATGAACTCCTGGCAGTCGTGCCAGGAAACCTGTTCCACCGGAAGGTCGGGATCACCCCTGAAGTGGCTCGGATTCTTTCCCATCACTGCCTGGTATTCCCTCTGGGTCACTTCGTACCTGCCGATCAGGAAAGGCTCGACCTCCACCCAATGGCCGGGTTCCTCCGTTTTGTATGGGGTCGGCCACATCATGTATCTCCCACCGGGGATCCTCACCATGTTGGCTTCTATTCTCTTCAAAACACCGCCCCGAGCTGTCTCGGGTCTTGCCCGAGGCTCAGGGTACATAGAAACGAGTAAGACCAGGATCCACAACCATCCCACACGGCACAGCAGCATGCGATCTTTCCTCATTCCCCTCCCCCTGTTCCGGATCGGTGCAAGTTCCATCTGCTTATTACCACGTCCATGCTCCGCGCTCATGGTGAAGGGCTCTCCTTGTAGGGTCAATCCTGGCTCTCCCTCGTCGAACAGCCGTAAACCGGTCTGCCAAAGGGGGCCTCTGACCACGACCGGACCCGAAATCCGGGCTTTTCAACTACCTACCGCGACCCTCGCGAGGTTTGTTCATCCAATAGAACAGGACCGGGATCAGAATCAGGTTTGCCAACGTTGCCGTGATCATCCCGCCCACTGTGGGAACCGCAATCGGTTTCATGACCTCGGAACCGGTCCCGGTCGAGAACATCACGGCCATAAGGGCCAGAATCGTGGTAGCCGTGGTCATTACGATCGGTCTCACCCTTAACAGGGCGGCCTCGACCACGACCTCTTTCAGAGGCCTGTTGTTCTCCTCGGATTTCCTGCGTTGTGCAAGGTATTCCACCATCACCACTCCTGCTTCGACTGCCACACCAAAAAGGGCAATATAGCCGACCCATACGGCCGTGGAGAACTTGAAGCCCAGAACAAACTGGAGCCATATGCCTCCTACAAAGGCAAACGGCACTGCAAGAAGCAGAATGACCGCCGCAGAGACGGAGTGGAACTTCATGTAAAGGAGCATGAATATGGCGATGATGCAGATGGGAAGAACGATCATCAGCCTCTTCCTCGACTGGACTTCGTATTCGTACTGTCCGCTCCACGTTATGAAATAGCCCGGCGGGAACCGCACTCTTTCCCTGATAACCCGATCGGCCTCTTTCACGAAGTCCACAATTCCGGTCTTTTCCGTGTCCACATCGATGAAGATCCTGACATAGAGGAGGGTGTCCTCACTGGCGATCTTTGCAGGCCCGGGCACCCTGGTGATGCGGGCCAGCTGACCCAGCGGGACCTGATATCCGAAAGGCGAAGGAACCATCACCCTTTTTGTTGCTTCAACGCTGTCCCTGAGTTCGCGCATATATCTCACGCGAACCGGATAGCGTTCCCTCCCCTCCACCGTGGTGGTGATGTTCATGCCTCCCAGGGCGGTCATGATGAGCAACTGGACATCCCCTACCCTGATACCGTGCCTGGCAATTTCCTTGCGGTCTATCTCGATCTCCAGGTAGGGCTTGTTCCCCACACGCTCGGCGTATGGGTTGAGGGCGCCGGGAATCGTACGGACCACCCTCTCGATTTCCACGGCGATCTTCTCGATCTTCTTGAGGTCCGAGCCGAAAATCTTGATTCCTACAGGTGTCTGAATTCCCGTAGAGAGCATGTCGATCCGGTTCCGGATCGGTTGGGTCATGATGGGGCTCACACCGGCCACCTGTGTCCTCTCAATGATCTCCTTGACCAGTCGGGCCTTGGTCATCCCTGGACGCCATTCAGACTGAGGCTTGAGGATGATGATCGCCTCGACCATCCCGACGGGCGCCGGGTCGGTCGCGGTCTCGGCGCGGCCCAGCTTTCCCACAGCCGTCACCACTTCGGGCAGGGCCTGTATGATCGAGGTCTGTTTTGTCAGGATCTCCTTCACCTGGGTGAGGGAGGCCCCTGGAAGAAACAGCGGCATGTACAGGAGATCGCCCTCATTGAGTGGAGGCATGAACTCGCTTTTGATTCCCGGCAGGGCGGCCTCCATTCTGCCGAACACCCTGTGGGCCCCCGGGATTCCGTCCAGGGGGAGGACCTTGGAAAGGGGACCTACCACAACCTTTGCTCCCATCATGGGCAACAGGCTGACAGCTACGAAGGAGACCGAAAAGACCACGACCAGGAATCTGTGGGTCAGACTGAATCGAAGCACAGGGCGATAGACCCATTGCAGCAACCGGGTCACAGGGTGGCCCTCGGGCGGCTTCATCCGCTTCCCGAGCACCAGCACGCACAGAAGCGGGATGATGGTGACCGAGAGAACCGCCGCGCTTCCCATGGCCGAAATCGTCGTCAAGGCGAGGGGTTTGAAGAGTTTGCCGGATTGACCGGTCAGGGTGAAGATGGTGACAAATGCGACGATAATGATGAGCATGGAGAAAAAGATGGGGCCTCCCACCTCTCTGGCCGCATCGAGAACGACCTCCGATTTCGCCTTTTTGCGGCCGACCGTGCCGAGTTGCCTCGCTATGTTCTCGGTCATCACGATTCCCGCATCCACCATGACGCCGATGGAAAGGGCGAGCCCACCAAGAGACATGATGTTGGAAGGGACCTTCAGCACGTACATCACGAGGAATGACATGAGGATGCCCACGGGCAGGATGACCGAGATGATGAAGCTGCTCCGGATCTGGCCCATGAAGAGGAGAATCACCGCCACCGCGATGAGCAAGGCCTGTATCAGAGCGGTCTTGAGGGTATCGACCGCCCTCTTTATCAGGCCGGACCTGTCGTAATAGCCGAGAACACGGACTCCCGGGGGCAAACCGGTCTTGATATCTTCGATCTTCGCCTTGACACCATCGATCACCTTGAGGGGATTCTCTCCATAACGCATCAGCACGATCCCACCCACCGTTTCGGTGCCGTCCTTGATGAGGGCTCCACGACGGAACTCGGGTCCCAGCGAAACCTGACCGATGTTTTTTATGTAAATAGGGACTCCCCCGTGGGCTCCGATCACGATATTCTCTATGTCCTCGGTGTCCTTTATGAACCCCAGGCCCCGGACGATCAGTTCCGTCCCCCCCTCCTCGATGACCTTGGCCCCCACGTCGATGTTGCTCTCTTTGACCGCTCTGATGAGTTTCGCCATACCGATCCGGTAGGAGAGCATCCTGTTCGGATCCACATCGATCTGGTACTGCTTTACATAGCCTCCCACGCTGGCCACCTCGCTCACTCCCTTGACGGCTGTGAGCTGGAACTTGACAAACCAGTCCTGGATCGATCGCAACTCCGCCAGGTTATACTGGGAGCGGACCAAGGGCCGGCCGTCCTTGCGGCACCTTCCGGGGCTGCTATAGGTCTCGTTGGGGTGATCCGGGCAGTAGTACCCGTTTTCGATCGTGTACCAGTAGATTTGGCCGAGGGCCGTGGCATCAGGGCCCAAGACCGGGACCACGCCGGCAGGAAGGTCCTTGAGGGCGAGGTTGATTCTCTCCAGCACCCTGGTCCGGGACCAGTAGAAATCGATCTTGTCCTCAAATACGATGTTGACCATGCCGAAGCCGAACATGGAGTTGGACCGGATCACCTCCACACCGGGAATCCCCAGCATGTTGATGGTCAAAGGATAGATCACCTGGTCTTCGACATCCTTCGGACTCCTGCCCGGCCAATCTACAAAGACGATCTGCTGGTTGACGCCGATATCCGGGATGGCATCGATGGGAGCATTCCTGGCCGCCCACAGACCGGTTCCGACTATCGCCAACAGAAAGACGATCACGATAAACCGGTTTGCCATGCACCAGGCGATGATCCTGTCGATCACGACTTTTCACTCCAGGCCGTCGGCCTGTCCTTTTGCAAAAGAAGTCCAATCCGCGAGGCGGACTTCTTTTCCAGGCCGGGACTAGGGAAACACGGGCTTTCAGTTCATACCCTTGTGTCCACCCCCGAGACTTCCGCCGAATCCCCCGGTCGTCCCTCCGCCGATCGTGCTCTGAGAGTCGATCAGGTAATTGGCGGAAACCACTATTTCCTCGCCTTCCTTGAGCCCTGAGAGCACGGGAACATAGCCGCCGGCCCTCGGGCCAACCCTGACTTCCACGGGTTTGTACCTGCCCTTTTCCAGCTCGACGTAGACGAGCTTCCTGACGCCCGTGTCCAGGACGGCCGTGTAAGGGATCGAGAGAACCGGCTTCTGCTTCTCCAAGGGGATTTTCAGCTTGACTTCCACGAACATCCCCGGTTTGAGCTTGAGCCTGGCATTGGCCACATCCATCCGCACCTTGACCGAGCGGGTCTTGGTGTCGAGGAACGGATCGATGAACGAAACCTTTCCCGTAAACCGCTTTCCAGGATAGGCCGGCGTAGCGATGGAAACCTTCTGGCCTCTTTTCACCCAGGCCATCTCGAATTCATAAACATCCGCCAAAGCCCAGACCACCGAGAGATCGACAATGGTGTAGAGGGGATCCCCTGTCTTTACATACTGGCCCTCGCTGACCCGCTTCTCGATCACCGTCCCTCCGATGGGAGCATGTATGGTCATCTGGGGATTGATCCGCCAGGTCTTTTCCATCTCATCGATCTGCCGCTCCGAAATGCCCCAGAGGAGAAGTCTCAGTCTGGTTGCATTGAGGAGGTCGCTGGCCGATTGAATTGCCTCCTCGTTACCCCCGGCCTCCATCCTCTCCTTGGTTTCGAGGGCCAGGAGATACTCCTGTTGAGTGGATACCAATTGAGGGCTGTAGATGTCTGCCAGGGGATCCCCTTTCCTAACAACGACCCCTGTGAAATCCACATAGAGGCGGTCTATTCTGCCGCCGATCCACGCAGAGACAACCTTCACGCGCCTCTCGTCGTAAGTGATCTCACCCACCGTCTGTATCTCCTTAGCCAAACGCCTGTACTGGACCGGCTCGGTTCTGATGTCGCTGAGTTTCACCGTTTGAGGATTCAGGCTTACCGTATCTTTGGGTACAGCCTTCACACGGCCCGTGTCGGCTCCGGCCTCGGAGCCCGGATGCACGGCCTCCCCCTCGACTTCCTGGGGGCCTGTCTGAACGGAAGCCTCGGCGGCCTGGGCCTTCTCCTCTGCCGGGGCCCTCGGCACCCTCCCTGTCGACCGGGAGGCCTCCATAAGCCGCCACGCCCCAACGGCCAAGAGGAGCAGAATCACGGCCAAGGAGGAAAAAACGAGTGTCCTCCTTCTATCTGGTTTTCTTTTCTCCCCCATGATTATTCCCCCCTGTAACGCCTGCCTTTCCAGGACGGTATTCGGCCAGTTCGATACCCACGGCCCTCTCGAGATCGGCAATGCGCTTCAGATAATCGGTGTAGGCCTGCCAGTAGCCGAACTGAATCTGGAGGAGTATTCTTTCAGCATCCAAGAGGTCAAGGAAGCTCACGGTTCCAGTGATGTAGCCGGCCTCTGCCGATTTCATGGACTGTTCGGCCTGTGGGATCAACACGTTCTCGTACAGGTCCATCGTTTCTCTGGCCGTTTGGATTCTGAAGTAGTTGTCTTTCACTTCAAAGAGGGTCTGATTCAGTGTGGTACGATACTGACTGCTCCGGGCCTGGATCATTTCAAGGGCACTTTTGGCCTGAGACGAGAGCTTCCTCTGCCATATCGGGATATTGATGCCCACCATGATGCTCAACGCGTCCTTCCCGTTATCCTCGACATCCGCTGTCCTCTTGCCCACCTGCAGGTAGTTGGCCCCGATGGTCAGATCCGGAAAGTATTCCCTCTTAGCCAGGTCATACGCCCGTTCACTCTCCTCGATCAAGGCCTTTGCAGCCCTCAGCTCCTGGCGGTGCTTTCTGAGCAGTTCGAACAGCTCCTGCTGTTGAAATGGAAAATCCTTCAGTTCCGGCTGCTCCGGCTTCCCCAGCGGCCGGTCCGGCGGTTGATTGAGCAGAGTATTCAGCCTCGCCTCGGCGGTCTGCTTCTGGTTGTTCAGAGCAAGGAGCCTGTCCATGAGTTTGCTGGTCTCTACGTGTACCTTCAGTATGTCCTGCTGCAACCCTTTCCCTGTCTGGTATTTGGCACTTGCGGTTCTCTCAAACCTCTTCAAAAGGCTCTTTTCGCGATGGGTGATGTCGATGATCGTCGAAATATAGAAGAGATCGTAGAAGGCCCTTTTTACCTGGCGGATAACCTCCATCTTCAGGGCTTCATAGGATTCCTTGAGTGCCTCGGCTTCCTTGACGGCCATCTCGCCGCGAAGGCGTCTCTTCCCGAAAAACGGAAAGGTCTGCTTCAACCCGAATCCCTGCTCTATCGGTCCCACACGGGTCTCAACACTGTCTGCATAGTACGTGTATGAAAACTCGGGGTCTGGAAGCGCCCTGCGGGCCCTTATGACCGCCCGTGCGCTCTCCCACCTTTTCCTGGCAGCAATGACATCGGGGTTGTTCTGCAAAGCCTCAGCTATGAGCCCGGACAACTCGAGTCTTTGACTGGCGCTGCCTTGAGCACAGGCCTCCATCGCCGTGGAAGATAGAAAAAAAAGCAACAAGATCCCCGAAAAAACTACAGCGAATCTCTTCATGTCCCCCCCCTTGTTGGATCAGAAATGAAGACCATGTACTTATGAGTATAGCACATGTCGACAATCTCCAGGCATTGAAGGAACTGGGATCCACTCCACAAAGAGTGCTCTCGAGCCTCTCATGCAGTCACTGCTAATTTGCCCCCTCCCTTCGGAGCCGTGTCCACGTTCCCTGCGATGTTGCGGAGTCGAACAGAACCGCAGGATAGAGGCCTGGGTCTCGACCTGCAAGAGTTTTGAGAAGGGATGGGCATCAGGTTTCTCTGAGGCTCAACCGGTTTCAGGAAGGGTTGCAACCTCCGGATTTGATTCACCGTAATTCTCAAGGAGGCGTGCTACGATCTCTTCTCTGGCCAGCCCCTCCTTTTCCATCGCTTTGACGAGTTGATAGGCGGAAAACAGGGAAGAAGGACCGATCTCGGATGAGAAGGTGGGAATCCCCTGCATCCAGACCAGGAGGGCGAATACCTCGTCGAGCTGTTCTACGGTCACCCCGGCCGCATAGGCCTTTACCAATTCTCGGGTGGCCTGCCGGAGCCGGCCAGCCCCGACACCTACGCCCAAAGCCACAAGGTAACGCCATTTCTGATCAAGGGCATCGCTCTCTCGTTTCCAGACGATCTGCCAGAACTGGGAACCGACACGGGCCAAATCGGAATCGATCCGCTTCAGGCCCACAAGGCCTGTGGGATGGAGGGGGGGCTTGCCTTGGGCTTTCATGGCCAATCTCCTTTCCTCTCGGTGGCTTCTCCATTCGTCGAACCTTTTTCCTACTAACATACAATTGGTGAGAAAAAGATTCCTTGATCAAGGTCAAATGATCTCCATTAGAATATCGAAACCGTACTTTCCAGGCCAAGGAGCCGGAAACCGAAGCGAACGAATCCTTCCCCGCCTCCCGATTCGAGAGCAATCCATGCCTTGGCAGAGAGTGGAAAACCGCAGGGAGCCTGGAAGGCTTCCCGGAAGTTTCACATCCGGGAAGCCAGGAATATTAATAGGCCGAGCGCATCCAGCCCGTGTTCTTGTCCACCAGGATTTTGTCTACAAGAGAACCGTCCTTGGTCACGATCTCGGCCTCAAAGACGTTACCCTTGTCCTCTACCCTTCCCAGTTTCAGGTTCGGGTTTCTCAAGGAGTTCAGATAGTTCTCCAGGATCCGCTTGGCATCCTTCTCGCCCATGGGTTTCTCGGGTTGTCGCCCTTCGGGACCATAGCCTCTGCCCATCATTCCAGGACCCATCATCCCAGGTCCCATCCCGTATCCCGGACCCATCATTCCCGGGCCCATGCCGTAACCACGCCCCATCATTCCGGGACCCATTCCATATCCACGGCGTCCCATCATGCCGGGGCCCATCCCATATCCAGGTCCCATCATGCCTGGACCCATCCCCCTGCCCATCATACCTGGGCCCATGCCGTAACCTCCCGGTCCGATGGGGCGTCCGCACCAGGGACAGTACCACCACCCTCCATAGCCGCCTCGGGGACCCATCATTCCGGGACCCGTTCCATATCCCGGTCCCATCATGCCGGGGCCCATCTGGGCCTCTGCCTGAACTGCAAAAAAGGCCAGCCCCACAACCAGGGCCAGAACAAACAGGCCCTTTTTCATCCTCTTTGCGTCTCTCATCTTGAATCTCCTTTCTCGGATTCTCGCTGTTGGAAAAATGGGTCTGGACCGCGGTCCCACACCACCCGTTCAGGATCCACGGACACAGGCCTACCCCGTATCTTTCGTATCCTCTCCAGCAAAGTTTTCAGGGTCTTCGGAAAACCTGTTCCTGCAACCGACAGCACAGAAATAATAGGTCTTGCCTTCATACTCGTAAGTCGCTGCGGCCTTGCTTTCGTCGACTTGCATACCGCAGACAGGATCGATCGCCATCGTTATCACCTCCTTCTCCATCCTGTTTCCGTCTCCAGCCCTTTTCCCGGCCGGTCCAGGGGTCCTCCCGGTCACGGAGAAGGCTTTATCCGAATTCTTCCTTTACAGGCCGCCTTTCCCGGCCTGGGCCAACGGGGTACTCAAGTATCTCTCCCCTGTGTCCGGCAGAACCACGACGATCAGCTTTCCCCTGTTCTCCTCCCTCTTTGAAACCTCAAGAGCCGCCCAGACGGCCGCGCCTGACGAGATGCCGCACAGTATCCCCTCCTCCCTTGCCAGTCTCTGGGCTGTCTCAAAGGCGTCGCCGTTGCTCACCTGGATGACCTCGTCGATGATACCGGTATTGAGCACGTCAGGAACAAAGCCCGCCCCGATCCCCTGGATCTTGTGAGGACCGGCCTTCCCGCCCGACAGTACCGGAGAGCCCGCCGGTTCCACACCGACCGCCTTGAACCCGGGCCTCCGGGGCTTGATAACCTCGGCAACCCCGGTGATGGTCCCGCCCGTTCCGATTCCAGCCACGAGGATGTCCACCTTGCCGTCGGTGTCTCTCCAGATCTCTTCGGCAGTGGTCTTGCGGTGAACCTCTGGATTGGCCGGATTCTTGAACTGTTGGGGCATAAACGCATTGGCCGTCTCTTTGACAAGAGCTTCGGCCTTTCTGATGGCCCCAGGCATTCCCTCGGGACCCGGGGTCAAGACCAGTTCCGCCCCGAGTATCTCGAGCAGATTCCGCCGCTCGATGCTCATGGTCTCGGGCATCGTGAGAATCAACCGATATCCCTTGGCCGCCGCCACAAAGGCGAGGGCAATACCGGTGTTTCCGGAGGTGGGCTCGATGATGACCGTCCCCCTCCCGATGAGTCCCTCTCTTTCTGCAGCCTCTATCATGCTCACCCCGATCCGATCCTTAACGCTCGAAAGAGGGTTAAATGACTCGAGCTTTGCCGCCATCACCGCCCCACTTCCCGCGGCAATCCTGTTCAACTTGACCAGGGGGGTGTTTCCGACTGTCCGGGTGATGTCGTCATATATGTTTGCCATGCTCTGTCCTCCTTTACAGGGTCTCTCAGGTCGAAAGCATGGGCGGCTTGAACCGCCTCAAGCGCAAGGCGTTGGTCACCACGGTTACCGATGAAAGACCCATGGCAGCTGCGGCAAAGATGGGATTGAGCAGAACCCCGAAAAAGGGGAAAAGAATGCCCGCCGCCACCGGTATAAGAGTGGTATTATAGGCAAAGGCCCAGAAGAGGTTCTGCTTGATGTTTCTGATCGTGGCCTTGCTCAGGGCGATGGCCGTCACTACACCTCGCAGGTCTCCGCTGATCAGGGTTATATCCGACGACTCCATGGCCACATCCGTGCCCGTCCCGATGGCGATACCCACGTCCGCCTGGACCAAGGCAGGAGCGTCGTTGATCCCGTCCCCCACCATGCCGACCTTCTTGCCCTCGGCCTGTAGTTTCTTGACTTCCTTGGCCTTTTCCTCGGGCAAGACCTCGGCAAGCACCCGGTCGACCCCGATCTCCCGCGCGATAGCCTCAGCCGTCCTCCGATTGTCACCGGTCATCATCACGACCTCGATCCCCATCCTATGAAGAGCCTCCACAGTCTCCTTTGAGCTCTCCTTGAGCGTGTCGGCCACCGCTACTATGCCGGCCGCCTTTTGGTCGATGGCCACGAACATGGGTGTTTTCCCCTGGCCGGAAAGCTCGGCTGCGGCCCTGTCCAGCCCGTTCAGCCGTATCCCGCGCTCCCCCATAAGCTTCTCGTTCCCCATCACAACGGTCTTTCCATCGATGGTCGCCTCGATCCCGTGGCCCGCAACGGCGTGAAAATCCTCCGCCTCGGCCAGAGTTATGTTTTCCTCTCTGGCCTTGTTGACGATGGCCTCCCCGAGGGGATGCTCTGACCCCTTCTCCGCAGAGGCGCAGTAGCGGAGTATCTCCGATTCGTTTTGACTCCCAAAGGCCACAATATCTGTCACCGAGGGCTCGCCTCTGGTCAGGGTCCCGGTCTTGTCCATGACAACGGTCGTGAGCTTGTGAGCCGTCTCAAGGGCCTCCCCCCCGCGGATGAGCACCCCGTTTTCAGCCCCTCTTCCGGTTCCCACCATGATGGATGTGGGCGTGGCCAGACCAAGGGCGCAGGGACAGGCAATGATGAGCACGGCCACAAAATTGAGCACGGCATAAGTGAGGGCAGGAGCCGGTCCGAAAAAGTACCAGACAAAGAAAGTCAGAACCGCGATGCCGATCACGGCCGGAACGAAATAGCCGGCAATCACATCGGCGAGCCGTGCGATAGGAGGCTTTGAGCCCTGGGCCTCCTCAACCATCTTGACGATCTGGGCAAGCATCGTATCCTTGCCCACCTTGGTCGCCTCGAGCCTGAAGCTTCCCGTCTTGTTGATCGTGGCTCCAATCACTCCGTCTCCTGGATTCTTCTCCACCGGGATGGATTCGCCCGTGATCATCGATTCATCGACCGAGGAATGGCCCTCCCTGACAATCCCATCGACAGGGATCTTCTCACCGGGCCGAACGATCACAGAATCGCCGATTGCGACCTCTTCAACCGGAATATCCACCTCCTTGCCGTCCCTCACTACCCGGGCCGTTTTTGCCTGTAGTCCTATGAGCTTCTTGATGGCCTCCGAGGTCTGACCCCTGGCCCTCGCCTCAAGGAGCCTGCCCAAGAGAATCAGCACGATAATGGCCCCGGCCGTGTCGAAATACACCTCGCCTGCGAGTCCCTGAGCCGCAAAGAGCCACGGGAAAAAGACAACCAGGACACTGTACAGGTAGGCGGCCGAGGTGCCCACGGCAATCAAGGTATTCATGTCCGTAGACCCGTGTCTGGCAGCCTTCCACGCCCCGACGTAGAACTGCCAGCCCACCCAGAACTGGATGGGGGTCTCAAACAGGAGCTGAAGGTAGAAATCGGCCTCCCTGCTGAGATCGTATAGACGGGATAGACCCAGGGGCCTCCAGTAGGCCAGAAGGAAGACGGGGATAACCAGAACAAGACCCGTGACAAACTTCTGTTTCAATCTGGCGTAAGCAGCCTCCCTGGCCGCCTTTTCCCGATCCACAACATCCTCGCCCCCGGCCGCCTCAACCTCGAGTACCTCGTAACCCGCCTCGCCGACAACCCTCCGGAAATCCTCGATAGAGACAGCACCAGGAATGTACCGGACCGTGGCCCGCTCCGTGGCGAAGTTGACGGTAGCCTCCACAACACCCTCGAGCCTCCCCAGGGCCTTCTCCACCTTCTCGACACAGGAGGCACAAGACATACCATGAACCGGGAAGGTGATCTTCTCCAGTCCCGCCTCGTACCCCAGGTCCTTGACCGTGGCTACAAGGTCCCCTATGCTGACCCGAGACGGATCAAAGGTGATAGAGGCCCGCTCCGTGGCGAAGTTGACCTTGACATCCACGATACCGCTCATCCCGGAAAGCCCCTTCTCGATCTTTGCCACGCAACTCGCACAGCTCATCCCCGTGATGGGAAGTTCGGCCTTCTTCAGCTTCTCCCCTGCCGGTCCGGCGGGCCCCTTCTGCCCGGGTCCGACCTCGTCTTCTTCCCTCAGGTACCTGTCCGGCGAGGCATCGAACTTCTCCTTACAGGCGGGGCTGCAAAAATAGATCAGCCGACCCTCATGAACACTCATGGCGGCAGCATGGGGTATCTCCACGGTCATACCGCAGACAGGGTCCACGGCCTCCCCCCACTCCCTGGACCCGGCGAGGTATTTGTCCGGATTCTTCTCAAATACCTCCCTACAGTAGTCGGCGCAAAAATAGTAGTCGGTCCCCTGATAGGCCGCCCTGGCGGGCGCCGCCTTCTCATCCACGATCATTCCACACACAAGATCGATGGCCATACGACTCATCCCCCTTATTCGGTTGCTCGGCCTTTCCCATGCCGGCCGAGACCAGGAGTCCTATTCTGGATTATATTACGTCAAGGGTCTCGAATTCACCCCCTCCGAAAAACGCTCTTCTTCTCTCATCTCCCCTCTCCACCGGCCTGCCTATTGTGGGGGGTTGATTTTCCGAGGCCTCTCGGGTCAGAATATCGAGTGGAGGTGTTTCGCTGATTCTGTAATCTGTTTATTTCCACCGTGCCCCTGGATGAAACGGCAGTCTCATAGGAGGACTCACAAATGGGATTTATGGGTGTTTTCTGGGTCGCCCTTGTCGTCGTGATACTCGTCCTGGCCTGGCCGCGCCTCACACATGACACAGGGGAACGAAATCCAGGGGAATCACCCCTCGATATCCTGAAGAAAAGATACGCCAGGGGAGAGATCGGCAAAGAGGAATTCGAGGAAAAAAGAAGGGATTTGATCTAGGGATCCCACGAAACCGGTCAGGAAGGACCTAGCTGGCACGGCCTTGGGGAAATCTTCCAAGACCGAATTGAGTTCCAGACTGGAGGTGTACCATGAAGTTCGCATTGCGTTTGCTCTTGTGGTCTACGATTTTTCTTCCCTTTGTCTTAGAAGGCGAAGCCCTCGCCCAATGGCGGGGATATGGCGGATGGGGTATGGGCCCGGGAATGATGGGTTGGGGATACGGTATGGGGTGGTTTGGAATGATCCTCATGGCCGCTTTTTGGATAGCCGTGATAGTGGGTATCGTCTTCCTCATCCGGTGGCTCGTCCTGTCGGCCCGTGGAACAAGCCACACCGGGAGCTCAGGAGAGTCGCCCCTGGAAATCCTCAAGAAGAGGTACGCTCGGGGCGAGATCAACAAGGAGGAGTTTGAGGAAAAGAAGAGGGATTTAATTTGATGAGCGAGGGGTCCATGGAACGAGTCAAGAAGTATGCCTTTACCACGACTCTGGACGAGCCCTATGAAGAGGCGGTTGCCAGGACAAGGGAAGCTTTGAAAGAGGAGGGCTTCGGGGTATTGACTGAGATCGACGTGAAGGCGACCCTGAAAAAGAAGCTCGACGTCGATTTCAGAAGGTATGTGATCCTGGGGGCCTGCAACCCGCCATATGCGTACCGGACTCTTCAGGTTGATCTCGATGTAGGGCTTCTTCTTCCCTGCAATGTGATCGTTTACGAGACCGATGACCGGAAGACGTATGTCTCGGCTCTCAACCCTGTGTCAGGCTTGCAAGTCATCGAGAGCGAAGAGCTGAAAAAGATCGCCCGAGAAGTCTCGGAAAAGCTGAGAAGGGTCGTTGACAGAGTTTCTAAAGGCTAATAGACTGGATACTCATAGGCTCCTGGAAAAGACAGTTACGGGACCGCATCCTGGACCGAGGGGGCAGAGTGCAGATGGCTTTCACGAGAAAGAGATCTCCACTGTTCGTTGTTCTCCTGGTGGCCCTGGCCTTTGGTTCAGTGTATACCTCGTTCGGGCCACCAGATCACGGGGTTTTCTCATCTTCGAAACACGGCGGCTGTCTCATCTTAAGCCATTCACCGATCCTCACGGAAGCCGGGTTACCGGTTATTTTTGTCTTACCACAGGTGGGGGTATCCCTGCTCGGGCAGTCCATTTCGCCCGCAGAAGGATACGGCCCCTCTCTTTTCAGACCTCCCAGGCTTTGTTCCCAAATCCCTGAGAGCAACCAAGTCGCGGCCTAGAGAGCGGGATGCGGCCGTCTTGGGGCAAAGGCCGGGCCAAGCCCGTAGTCCGGGCGCCCTCGATGCCGACAAGGGCCGGTTGATCACGGTCGTCCGAGAAGACGGCAAGATCCGCCCGTACGAGAACCGGGAGAACCAGGATGATGGATGGATCTAAAGCAAACATTTGGGAGGGAACCGTTGAGGGATTGGACTGTGCAGACTGCGCCGCCACCTTGGCAAAGGAGATCGAGAAGCTCAGAGGAGTGAAATCCGTGTCCCTAAGCTTTGCCACATCCAAGCTGAGGATCGAATACGACCCCGGTCTCACCGGGGAGAGGCAGATAGCCAGCAAGATCGGACGATCAGGCTACAAGCTCGTCCAGTCGGGCCGGTACAGCCATGTGGTGCTTGCCGTGGAGGGAATGGACTGCCCTGAGGAATCGACGATAATCGAAAAACAACTGAGAAAGCTCCCCGGTATAGAGGACGTGCAGTTCAATCTAATAGCCCAGGAAGTAAGAGTACGGTACGACTCGGTCCGTACCGGGCCCGACCAGATGATTCAGGCGGTCAGCCGGGCCGGAATGAAAGGCAGGCTGAAAGGGCGGAAAAGGCCGGTCGAATCCTTCTGGCAGCGTCGAAAGCAGTTGGTTCTGACCGCTCTTTCAGGGGGCTTCATCCTGGCTGCTCTCGGCTTCTCCTGGGCCGGGTATCCCCACAGGATTACCGATCCCCTCTATGTCGCGGCAATTGTTATGGGAGGGTACTTTATCGCCAGAAGGGGATTCACGGCCCTGATGAACCTCAGCCTGGACATGAATTTCCTCATGACGGTTGCAGTGGCCGGAGCGGCCGTCATCGAGCAGTGGCTGGAGGGGGCCACGGTCATGTTTCTTTTTTCAGTGGCCAACCTCCTTCAGAACTACACGATGGACAGGGCCAGAAACGCCATCCGATCCCTCATGGATTTGTCTCCCAGGGAGGTCACGGTCAAAAGGAAGGACCGCGAAGAGAAAATCTCTCCCGAAGAGGTTCGACTCGGTGAGACGATCATCATCAGGCCCGGGGAAAAAATCGGGCTGGATGGTCGCGTCGCGGACGGAAACTCCTGGGTCAACCAGGCCCCGATCACCGGAGAATCCATGCCTGTGGCCAAACAGCCTGGGGATCCCGTGTTTGCCGGAACCATCAATCAAAAGGGCTCCCTGGAAGTGGAGGTCACGCATGTCTATCAGGATACCACCCTCTCAAGGATCATCCATATGGTGGAGGAGGCCCAGGCCCAGAAAGCCCCTTCCCAGAGCTTTGTAGACGAGTTTGCCAGGTACTATACCCCTATTGTAATCGCAGGGGCTGCTCTGGTGGCGGTGATCCCTCCCCTTGCCTTTGGATATCCCTTCGATGTCTGGTTCTACAGGTCACTGGTTCTTCTGGTCATCGCCTGTCCCTGCGCCCTGGTGATCTCCACACCGGTCTCCATCGTCTCGGCCCTCAGCGCGGCGGCTCGCATGGGAATCCTCATAAAGGGAGGTGTCTATCTCGAGGAGGCCGGGGCATTGAAGGCCGTCGCCTTCGACAAGACAGGAACCCTCACCGAGGGGGTTCCAAGGGTGACGGATGTGATCGCTCTGAACAAGGAGCCCCTGGAGAGAATTCTCGGTACCGCAGCCGCAATCGAGTACCGGTCCGAACATCCTCTGGGCCTGGCCATTGTCGAAGAAGCAGGGCGAAGGGGCCTAGAGTACCCGAAGGCCACCGGCTTCCAATCCATTACCGGCAAGGGAGCAAAGGCAAGAGTGGGGGGAAAGACCTTCTACATAGGCAGCCACCGTCTCTGCGAGGAGCTCGGAAAATGCAGTCTTGAGATCGAATCAAGGTTACTCGATCTCGAAAGGCAGAAGAAGACAGCCGTTATCCTGGCCAGCGAAGACCGGGCGCTGGGGATCATCGCCATTGCCGACCAGGTCCGGGCCGAAAGCCCCTCGGCCATCGAGCAGCTCAAGGCCGAGGGGGTGGAGAAAGTCGTCATGCTCACCGGCGACAGCAGGGCAACGGCCGAAGCCATCAAGGCATCCCTTCCTATCGACGAATACCATGCGGAGCTGCTGCCCGAGGACAAGGCGTCGATCGTGAGGGATCTGATGGAAAGGTACGGCAAGGTCGCCATGGTGGGCGACGGGGTCAACGATGCACCCTCCATGGCAGTCGCAAGCGTGGGGATCGCCATGGGAACGATCGGAACGGACACGGCCCTGGAGACGGCAGACATCGCGCTCATGACCGACGATCTCTCCAGGCTGCCCTTTGTGATCCGGCTGAGCAGGAAGACACTGGGCATCATAAAACAGAACATCACCCTCGCACTTCTGACAAAGGCGGTTTTCATCGGTCTTGCCATTCCCGGGTTGGCCACCTTGTGGATGGCAGTTGGGGCGGATATGGGGGCTTCGCTTCTGGTGATCTTCAACGGACTCCGGCTTATGGCTCCAAAACAGCGCCGGATCAAGCCTGTATAGACTTTGCGAGGAAGGAACACGATCATGAACAGCGAGGTCTTGGTACGACTTGCCTTTTTCTCCGGGATCTTTGTTGGGGTGGCTATCTGGGAATTGCTTGCACCCCGGCGCACCCTGACCACCTCCAAGGGCATGCGATGGTCCGGTAACCTGGCCGTTACCTTTCTCAATTCTCTGGTGGTGCGTCTACTGTTTCCAGTAGTGCCCGTGGGCATGGCCCTGGTGGCTGAGCAAAGAGGGTGGGGAGCGTTGAACAATACGGGCCTGCCCCACTGGCTCGAAATAGTCGCCGGAGTGGCAGTGCTGGATCTTGTCATCTATCTCCAGCACGTGATGTTTCATGCGGTCCCGGTGCTGTGGCGCCTGCACATGATGCATCATGCGGACCTGGATTTTGACGTGACTACAGGGCTGCGCTTCCATCCAATCGAAATCATCCTATCCCTGGGGATCAAACTCGCCACAGTAGTCGTATTGGGTCCGCCTGCCGCGGCGGTACTCATCTTCGAGGTACTTCTGAACGGAACGTCAATGTTCAATCACGGTAATATCAGCCTTCCCCGAGGGGTTGATCAAAGGCTCAGGCTCCTGGTCGTCACCCCTGACATGCACCGGGTCCATCATTCCGTGGCGATACGAGAAACCAACAGTAACTTCGGTTTCAACCTGCCCTGGTGGGATCGTCTGATGGGAACGTACCGGGACCAGCCTGCCCGGGGACACGAGGGCATGACTATCGGCCTTTCTCAATTCCGCGACGCCAGGCGCCTGACCCTGCCCTGGATGCTGGCTCTCCCGTTCACCGGCAAACCCGGCGAGTATACCCTCAACCGCCAGGGCAGAGAGCCTCTCGGGGGAGGCAGATAGAGGATGGAAAAGCAGTCTTGCATGTTGTTAACCTTACAATTGTTCCGCTTTTCAAGAGGATAACGCCGTTGCCCAGCCGTGACGAGCCTATGGGTGTTTTTCCCTCGGCCCTATGAAAAAAAACAGGTGAATATTCCTTCAGGTACACTAAAATGGGACGGCAAAGAATCCAACCACAAGGGGCTTGTTTTCAACACGTAGTTAAGGAGCTTCTCACCCGAAAAGAGTAAAAGCGAGGGATTGATGAACCCACCAGGTCAAATTCATACTGCAAAGGTATATTTGGATTGCAATGCCAGCACCCCCATTGCCCCGGAAGTGGGCGATGCCATGCGGCCGTTTCTTGTGAACGACTTCGGGAACCCTTCGAGCCAACACTGGGCCTCGGAGCGCGCAAAAGAGGCCGTCGAAAATGCTCGTATGCAAGTAGCGCGGCTTTTGGGGTGCGATCTCACAGAGGTGGTCTTTACCAGTGGGGGAAGTGAATCCAACAACCACGCCATCAAGGGGGTCTTTTACGCCAACCAGAGTCGAGGGAACCACATCATCACAACCCAGGTGGAACATCCGGCCGTCATAAATCCGTGCCGGTTTCTGGAGAAGCTTGGTGCAAGAGCAACATACCTGCCAGTCGATCGTTTTGGGCGTGTTGACCCCCAACATGTCAGGCGCGCCCTAACGCCTCAGACGATTCTTGTGAGCGTCATGCATGCCAACAACGAGGTGGGCACGGTTCAGCCGATCCGTGAGATTTCGGAAATCGTCCGGAGCCATGGCATCCTCTTCCACACAGACGCGGCCCAATCCGTGGGCAAGATACCGGTGAACGTGGATGATCTCGGTGTTGACCTCCTTTCGGTGGCGGGGCACAAGGTTTACGGGCCAAAAGGAGTCGGGGCGCTCTATGTCCGCAAAGGGACGCAGATTGAACCTCTGATCCACGGGGCAGGCCACGAGGGAGGACGGCGCGCGGGAACCGAGAACGTGCTTCTGATTGTGGGGCTCGGAAGGGCCTGTGAGCTTGCCGAAAATTGGGTCGGAATGGGTTCCGTAAGATCTCTTAGAGACCTTTTTTGGAGCCGTATTCAGGAAATGTTCGGGGCGGGTGTGGTTCTCAATGGTCACCCGACCGAACGACTTCCAAACACGCTCAACGTAGGCTTCGCCGGTCGGGTCGGTGCAGAAATTCTGGCCGGGCTTACCGGGGTGGCCGCCTCCACGGGTTCCGCCTGTCACGAGGGCTCAGTTGAACTCTCTCCTGTGCTGAAAGCCATGGGGCTCGACCCTCGAGTCGGCATGGGGGCCATCCGTTTCAGCCTGGGACGGGACACAACCGAAGAAGAAATCGATTATGTGGCATCGCTCCTGGAAAAAAAGAAGACACCTTCGGCGGTGTTCTGAACAATTGAACCGGATCTGCTACATGGCATAGCTATCGCATCGGAAAGGGAGCCAGAGGGCTTACTTTGAGACGATTCCGGTTTTCTCGCGTACCAGAGACAGGTCTCTTGTTCTTGTCCTTTTTCCTGAATTTCTCTTGGGAGGTTGTCCATACGTATTTCTATACATTGAAGGATTCTGATTTTAATGCCATGCTATACGGATGGCTTCATTGCACCTTTGGAGATGTCATGATCACTCTCGCATCTTTCTGGCTTGTCTCCTTGATGGCTCGGAACCGTAGATGGTTCCTTGAATTGAACATGAGGAATTTTGCCGGCTTTGTGATGATCGGAGTGATTTACACACTGTTCAGCGAGTTGACGAATGTTCAGATTTTTAGATCCTGGGGCTATAATGAATCGATGCCCGTTATCCCATTGGTCAGGGTGGGCCTCACTCCCGTCCTTCAATGGCTGGTAATCCCTTCGGCCACGATCTTTTTGTTAAGATGCCGTCTGTTACCACTTCTAGAGACGGCAAGAAACCACCCACCCAAAACAGGCACCGGCTCCTTGCCGGATGCTTCTGATGAGAGAGGCGGTACGTTATCACACTGAGGTAATCGAACCTCCAGAGCCATTTTCCCACCCTATACTTTCCCCGGAGACCCGGGAGCGGATCAGGCGGGCGTTGACGGCAATCTCGAATCAATAAGGAATCCGGATCCGGCCTACCTCGTTCCCTCCTGCCACCCGGCCGACCCTGTCCCGATCACTATGAGATCATACTCCTCTGCCATGGGATTACCCCTTTCAGCAACTTCGATTCTCTGTTTCACCCGAGCCCCCCAACTACTCCCCACAATGCCCCGCCCGGGTAACTGCTCAACGGCTTCGGCTCTGAATCCAATCCGGTTGAGCTATCCTGTCTGGAGCTTACGTCACGAATCGGCCTTGACTGCGTGCCCTGTAATGTCGAGGTTGCATGCCTGATGCGCGGAGCACCAAGCCTCGCATTTTTCGGCCCATTCCTTTTCCCTGTAAACAAATCCGCATCTTCCACAGACATACTCCTTGGTCCCATCTTCTTTCCTTATCTCCTCCACGAGGCCCTCCATTTAACCTTATTTGCCGCGGTTTTTTTCGAATGGACCGAGCTTAGTCTCCAAAAGCCTATTGACTAATGCCGTTTCGTAACATCTCCCCACTCGATCCGGTTAACAGCCAGAGAGAGCCTCTCATCCCGGGACCGGTACTGACCAATAATCCCGGAGCCATGACGAAAATAAGCCCCAAGAGAAACACCGGGCACTGACCAATCGAGAAAACAACGAAGACAGAGTCTGCCTCCGGTTCCTGGATCCCTGATCTTAGTCTAGCCCATTTTGAAGAGAAGATTCCACCAGAGGCAGCCGGCAGGAGTCCGTAAGACAGCCAAACTGCAGAGCATGGATCTGTGGGACCAAATCCCGGGGATGCAAAAAGAGATATGACCCTTCAATTTTCCTAAGATACACCGTGATTCTAGGACGAAATACCAAGCCGCTCTAGAACCTCAGTCCCATTTCTTATCTCAATCAATTCGGGTACCTGCAGCATATTGTATTCACAAAAGCCACGACTATCCGCTGCGTTGCCTATGCTCTTTGTCGTTGACTGATGCATATTTTCAGGTTCTTCGCCGGGTTTGGTTCACTTCTTTCCGTTTTCCTGCATCTCCTTTTTCTGCCTCTCGCCTTGACCCTGATCGTATCGCCGGCCTCAAAAAGGGCCCCATCCACTTCACCCGTCACCGTCAACATGACTTCGCCCGTAGTTCCGTTCAGATATTCGATCAGCGCCCGTCTACTGAATTTTACCATCAGGTCAGCGATGCGGTC
>JAFDHF010000030.1 GCA_019308905.1 Deltaproteobacteria bacterium | reverse complement strand
CTGAGGGTGTCTTCTCCATGGGAGGAATTGAAGGCCCAGTCCATCCTTGGCAGCAAGGAGTTCATTGAAAAATTAAAGCCTGTGTTAGAAGATAAGTCAAAGGTCACCGAGATAACCAAGGAGCAGCGCTTGGCTTTCAGGCCCTCATTGGAGGAACTTTTGCCACCGGGGAAACAGGCAAACAAGCAAAAGAGGAACCAAGCCATTCAGAAAGCCTATCTCGACTATGGTTATACTCTGACAGAAATAGCCAGGCACTTGGGCCTTCATTATGCAACGATCAGCAGAATAATCAAGGCTGCAGTGTAATGACGCCACATCGATGTCATGTAATAATACAAGACCTGACCCCATGATTTCCCCATGACCCCATGATTTCCCCATGATTTGATCATGCTAGGGCCTCTTTTCTTTTGAATCCAGCTTCTCCATATGCCGAGCAAACACAACCGGCTGCCATTTCTTCATGTTGCGTCTGATCTCAAGGACATCGGTTTTTCCGGTAAGTCTCATCACGTGGGCATTGTCCGACAAGACCATGGCATGATAGAAGAGCCTGGGAATCAATGACATGTCCCCAGACTGGGTTTGGCTCTCAAGCAACTCCAGGTAGCGAGCAAGCCAGCGGTCAAGGTCTGCCTGATCTCTCAAGACACGGCGTTCAAAAAACCCCTCGAGCTGCCCCGCCACCGGAAGCCATGCAACGGGGTCCCTCTCAAATGCTTCATCCTCCGAGATGGTCTCCAGAAACAGTCTTAGTTCTCCATCCTGGAGCCGCTTGAGATCAACCTGAGCTGGCTCTATGGTAAAGGCCTCCCGGTAGCAGAGCCTAGCCCTATCCACGTCACCGAGCAGGAGGTATGCATCGCCGAGATACCCACAGGCAGCCGCACTCCGGTGCTTCTCCTGGATCAGCGCCTCAAGCGATTTCGCGGCTTCCCTGATACGGCCGGCCAGCAGATAGATGAGCCCCACCGGGGTCCCCCCCGGCAGCTCAATTCCTCCTCCACAACCACCGGATACCAAACCATTTACAAGGACGGAGAAGTAATTGGTCTGAAGCCTCTCCTGAAAGGAGCCAGCCTGCCATGGATAGCCGAACGCCGTCTCAAACTCCTGCCACACCTGGTAGCGTCCCTCCACCTCCTCTGGGCCCATGGCTCCCCGGCTCTCCTTTGCCAATCTCACACTCAAGAAGGAGGCTATCTCGATTATGGGGCCGACATCACGCCCCCACGGAAAGCGCTTCTGGTACAGGACAAGGCTCTCCAGGCACCCGGAAAAATCCATATCCAGGATCTGCTGTGTGGCAGTATTGAAAAGCGTATTTTCTTCGGTAAACAGGCCGAGTTGCTCCGGCATCTTCGCCTCACCGTTCCATATCCACGAGAGCCCCTTTGTGGGATCGGGCCGCCTTCGGCGCTTCTGATCAGCCTAGACCTGCGCCTCGGCTAGCGGGAAATCTTCAGGTAGCGGAACACCTCTGCATAGGCCATTCCCTTTTCAGCCCCCAGCCGGCTGTGCCGTTCCCTGATCCGCGCCTCGAGATTCTCAAAGTCTCCCATCTGGCTCTTGTGGCATCGAAGGGCCTCGAGCTTGGCCTCCATGGTGTCGGTGATGTCTATCCAGGTGTTGGGCCGGTCGGTCCCGAAAAAATAGATCCTGTCAACCGGATGGGGAGCGAGCCCCTGCTCGAGCTGCTCTGGGAAGAAATTCCGGTTCCTCGCAGCAGGGTAGACCGCGTCGAATACGGCAAGCGCAGTTGCCCTGTGGTCTGAATGGCTCACGTAAGGATTATCAAAACTCGTGTTTGCAGGGTCCATGGTCAGCAGTATGTCCGGCCGGTACGTCCGGATCACCCTCACCAGGATCTCCCTGAAGGCCTGGTTGTTCTCGAGCCCGCCGTCCTCGAGACGGAGGAACGAAACCCGCCTGACACCCACCACCTCGGCCGCCCTGAGCTGCTCCTCCTCCCTCACAGCGGCGAGCCTCTCGGGGTCCATTTGAGAGTCATCCGTGCCCCTCTCGCCGCTCGTACAGATAACGTAGCCGACCTCCATCCCCATCCGGCTCCATCTGGCAATGGTCCCGCTGCATCCGAAGTCCACGTCGTCGGGATGAGGACTGATCACCAGAACGCTTTCTGAACCATCGAGTTCGTAGTCGCTCATTCCCCTCTCCCCGCTGCACTTTCTCCCATGGGATATGCGGCCGACACTCGAAACCGCGCCCTCCCTTTGACCCGTCAAATAAACGAAAAGCCCGCGGGTTTGTCAAGGGATGTCAGCCTGAGAGCACCCCGGCCCTCAAGGCTCATACCCAAATCGGCCTTGATTCTTACAGGGCCGGACTCGCCTCGGTCATTCTACATGAGAATGGCTTTAAGATACCTTCTTGCTTTCTCCGAGGCCACGCAGTGCTCTCACAGACACGGTCAGGAGAGACCGGCGCATCTCTCCACCCACCGGCCGAAAAGGACATCATCGAAAACATAGCCTTCCGGTTCTTTTCTCAAGATACCTTTTGAGCAAAGCCCCTTGAGGCTTCTTGCCACGTTGGAGGCGGACTCGAGGCCGAAACGAAGTATCGTCTCTTTGGCAGTAACGAGGCGACCCTTGAGAGCGGAGACGGCCTGGAGAGTCTTTCGCTGATGCGAAGTAAGACCTTCCCAAAGGGCGAGAAAGGCGGGCTCCTGGCTCCGGAGCGTGATGGTCAGTGCTTCCTCTACATGCTTCTTTTCCAGGCGGGAGGTGTTCTGATAATGGTCCCAGAGGTTGAAGGAGAGAAGCTGAACGTAGTGGGGAACGTTCTGGGCGACTTCAAACATGTAGACCAGCGCCTCGGATGAAATTTCTTTGCCGCTCTTTGAGAATTTTGCCCGGACGAACGCCCGGAATTCCTCTTCCGGGATCTTGTCTATGGTCATCACCGTCCCGATCTGGTAGAAGGGCCGCCTCTGGTCCGAGACCATGTCGCCGAGCATGTGGGTCTTGCTTCCCGCAAAGAGGTAGCTCACCTTTGTGTGGTTCTGGATCGCAGCTCTCATCTGCCTTTCCAAGGCTTCGCCGTCCAGCCTGAGGATCTCCTGGAATTCGTCGAGGACTACCACGAAGTGCCTTTTCTCCGCTCGGGCGATTTTTTCGGGGAGATCGAAAAGCTCTTCCACTGCCTGCTCGAGAAGGTGTTCGGAGATATCCACGGATATCTCCGGGTCCCCATCCGAGTCAAAGCCGAGCTTGGGCCTGAGCCGGGGCAGAAAGTCCTTCATGAAACGCGCCGCTTTTCTTGCTATGGATCTGGATCCCCGCATGACCCTCGAGCCCCAGAGCTCCAGGAATTCCCTGGAGGAGTTGGCCCAGTAGAGGTCCAGGTATGCCGTGGCCATGCCTTCTTTCCGGAGATCTTCGAGAACTTTCTTGATCAACGATGTCTTGCCATACCTTCTTGGGGCGACGAGAAAGATCCTCACGGTCTCCTTGAGCCTTCGCGTAAGTTTACCGAACCTGAATGGATTGGGCATGGGACGCTCCGCGCGGGGTATTATACTACTTGGTAATATACCTTTTTGTATTATACATATCTTTCAACGGATGTCAATGGTGAAGAATAATCCCTGACCCTCTGTCTATTCTCACTTGGTCAGACCCAAACTATCGGGCCATTGTTCATTCCTTGGCTTTGCTCGAGAGCCTGCCGTGAACCGAGTGAAGGGACAAGTCTTGAGCCACCTCGGAGTGTGAAGAATCTCTGCTACTGGGCTGAGCGACCGAAACAAAGCGAGATTCTTCGTCGCTCCGCTCCTCGGAATGACAGGCTGGTTGAGCAATAAGAGTCGATTCATCACGTAGCATTAAACCACATCACCACCTTAAGGGTGAATTCATAAATTGAGCCTTCCTTCTATTTTCGGCAGTTCTCAATTCAGCCGGCGGATTTTGGATAATCCGGGCGAACCGATAGGGGTGTATCCCAAAAGTCAGGGAATCCGGTCCCCTTTCTATTGACCCTCCCCGCAAAATATGGTTCTTAAAGGGAACACGGGAGCGCGATCGGATGACAGGGGAAGAACGAAGGATCATCGGAGTCGTGACAGCCGCCCACGGGTTGAACCACGGGTTCATCCTGATCTTTTCCGCCGTCCTCCCCATGCTTCAGAGGGATTTTGCCACGGACTACTTCCACCTCGGACTGATCGGGAATGTCTGCTTTTTCGCCTTCGGCCTCGGATCCCTGCCGGCCGGCATTCTGGCTGACCGCTTCGGTTCGAAGCGGCTGATCAGCGTGTACCTCTTCGGGGCGGCTCTCTCCTCCTTCCTCGTGGCCCTCTCAGGCTCCCTGGTGGCGTTGGGTGCACTCATCGGCATGCTGGGACTCTTTTGCAGCACCTATCATCCTGCCAGCAACGCTCTGATTTCGAAGGGGATCAACAAGGCGGGCAAGGGCTTTGGAATCCACGGGATATCCGGAAGCCTCGGCGTGGCTCTCACCCCCGTTGTCGCCGGGTTTCTTGCGTCTGCTCTCGGCTGGAAGGCCACTTACGCCATCTTCGGTGTCGCCGGGCTCGCCGTGGGAGTGGCTTCCCTCACGCTTCGTGAGAGACCGCAGAACGATCCTGGGAATGAGACAGAGGGCGAGCGCCCGCAGGAGGAAGGGGAGGTTCTGTTTCTCCCCCTCATCGTCTTCTTTGCCTCATCCGTGATGGTAGGTCTGTGCTACAGGGGGGTCATGACATTCCTTCCTACTTATATGGCTCAGAAGGTGCAAATAGAGTCCCTCCCCATCGGAAGCGTGGCCCTGGGAGGCATGATGTCGACGATCGCCCTGCTCTTTGGGACGATCGGCCAGTATATGGGGGGCAACCTCTCTGATCGGTATCTCCCGGAGACAGTCTACTTCGCCGCCTTTCTCTTCGGAGCCCCCTTTCTTTTTCTCATGGGTTTCCTGACCAATCTCTTCCTCGTCCTCTCTGCCTTGGCCTATGCTTTCTTCTACTTTTCCACACAGCCCACGGGGGTCCACATCCTGGCGCGATACACGAGCGTGCGGTTCCGCGGAACAGGGTACGGAATCCAGTTCTTCTCGGTTTTTGGAGTCGGCTCCTTTGCATCGACCCTGTCAGGGTACATCGCAGATCGATTGGGTCTGGAATGGGTCTTCTATGCCATGGGCATCCTGTCCGTCGCAGCGGGGGTGTTGGCCCTTGTGCTGATTCTTCTCTCTCGCCAATCAAAGCCTCGCAAAGCAAGAGCAAATGCTATCAGCGGGCTCTGAGCCCGATCAAGAAAGATGCGAGCAGGACCTCCCCCAGAGAGATCGTAGAGCAGACCGAGTGTCCGAAGGATCAAAGACTTTTGTAACCCCCCTACCTCGCTTCACGGTGATACGGTATGGCCAGGGCAGCCGGCAGATAGGCTCCCCTGGCAAAGGCAACGAGTGCTATCATCACCGCTACGAAGGGGATCATGTTGACAACGTCCTGGGCCACTTCGACTCCTATCAGTTGCAACGATGTAGTGAGTGAGACCGACATCCCGAACAGGAGCGAGCCTATGAGCACCCATACGGCCCTTCCTCTGGCCAACATCGCCACCACGATCGCGATGAAGCCGGCGCCTTTCGTCATGAAGGGCACAAAGATACCCGCACCCACGATAGCCATGTACCCGCCACCAAGGCCGGCCAGTCCACCGGTAACCAGAACGGCTACGGCGCGTATGGCCACCACGCTGATACCGGCTGCATCCACCGCCTCAGGCTTCTCTCCGGCGGCTCGCAGATTGAGACCTATGTAGGTCGATTTCAGAAGCCAGTGCAGCACCCCGATCATGGCAAACCCGATGTACACGACCAGAGGCTGGGTGAAGAGGCTGGATCCCAGTACCGGGATGGATGAGAGCAGAGGTATCTTGACAATCGCCACCTGTTCCAGCCGCGGATAGGTGGTTCCGAACTGGGCTCGCTGCAGAACGCTGGTAACCCCTTCTGCAAGAATAAGGACAGCGATCCCCACCACGATCTGATCCATCCTGAGGCCGACACAGCACCAGGCCACAATCACCCCAATGAGGGCACCTGCGCCCACACTTGCAGCCAAGCCCAGCCAGTGCTGTTCGGAGTACAGCGCCGCCACGAATCCTGCGTAACCACCGGCCAGCATCATCCCTTCGAGCCCTATGTTCAGCACGCCGGCTCGTTCGGAGATCGTCTCTCCAAGGCTTGCGAACAGCACGGGCATTCCCGCGAGAATGCCGCCCGAAACCAGTGCGGACAGAAAGGAGACACTCAAGAGATCATTCATCGGTCCTTAACTCCCGCAGACTGCGAAGGACACGCAACAGGAGGCCAGACGACCCGGACCGCCGCTCCTTGAGATACTCGCTGAGCGCCATGAAGAGCAGCACCAATCCTATGATTATCAGCATGAAGTCGTCCGGAAGTCCGGCCGCCCTGGCCGCGGAATGCCCCCCGATCGAAAAGGCCGCATAGAATCCAACCAGTGGTATGGTCGCCAACGCGTTCAACCGGGCCAAGAAGACCAGCGCAAACAGCGCAAGCCCGAAATTCGGATTCCAATCCGCCCTCATATAACCCCATACACCGAGAATTTCCACGCTCCCTGCAAGCCCCATGAACGCGCCGCTTACCATGAACGCACCCACTATGAGCCGCGAGTTGTTGAGCCCGGCATGCCGGGCGGCCCTCGGATTCGCGCCGAGAAGCCGCAGCTTGAGCCCCAGGGAGGTTCTTTTCATCACATCGTAGACAAGGAAGATCAATATGAGCGCCACAACGATCCCCACGTGGATGCGAGTTCCCGGAATCGGCGGCAGCAATTTCGCAAAAGGGACGACGTCGGTCTGGGGCACAAGCGTCTTGGTGCTGCGAAACGGCCCCTTGATGAGCAGGTTCGCCAGGTTGATGCCTATGAAGCTCATCATCAAAGAGCTGATGATCTCGTTGACCCCGTACCTCGCCTTGAGCACGGCAGGTATGATCGTCAAGAGGCCTCCGGCGATAGTGCCTATGACGCACAAGAGGAAAAGGCTCGACCATACGGGCATTGCCGCCATGAATGCGGGACCGAACCCAGCCGCCAGAGCCGCCCCCATTAAGAACTGGCCGTCTCCGCCGATATTCCAGATGCCTCCCTGGAAGGCGACTATCAGGCCCCCGGCCATCAAGAGCAAGGGAGCCATCCTGATCACCGTATCCTGCAGCCCGCTCTTGTTGACCAGCCCCGCCCGGACGATATGGCCGTAAAAGGAGATGGGATCCCTCCCCAACACAAGAAGCAACAAACCGCCCGCAATCAGGGCGAGTACCACAGGTCCAATGCCCTCAACCGCGCCCTTCCACACCCTGCCGAGGACTCCGCCGCCGGGACCACGAGCCCCCTTCGGATCGTCCCCCAATGCCCCTTCGTTGACCTCTATCGTGCCAGCCACCTACAGACTCCCGCCCACCATGAGTTCACCCACGACCTTCTCGATTCCTTCCCGATTCTCCACGATCCCGGATATGCGGCCCCGATACATGACAGCGATCCGGTCCGCCAGATCGAGAACCTCGTCCAGGTCCGTGGAGATGAGAAGCGCGGCAACGCCCTCCTCGTCGGCCAGCCTCCTGATCCTTTCCCGTACCATACCGGTTGTCTTGAGATCCAACCCGTGGGTGGGTTTGCTGAATACGACCACCTTGGGGTCGAACAGCAGTTCTCTGGCCAGCAAAACCTTCTGAATATTCCCGCCGGACAGCGCACCGCACCTGCTTTCCACACCCGGGGTGTGAATGTCGTATTCCTTGATCAGCCTCTCCGCAGTCTCCCTGATCGCCCCTTCGTCGGCCCTTCCGCAATTCCAGAACGGCTTTTGACCTATCCTCTTGAGAAACAGGTTCCTGCCCACGCTGAGGGGGGCACATATCCCTTCCCCCATCCGGTCGTCGGTCACATAGCGCAGTCCCATCCTCTGCCGCTCCGCCACACTACACCCTGAAAGGGAGATTCCATTCAACAGAATATCTCCGGCGGTTATTCTCCGCTGCCCGGCTATCGCCTCGGCCAGTTCCCGCTGTCCGTTCCCGTCGACACCGGCGACCCCCAGAATCTCACCGGCACGCAGGGAGAAAGAGATCCCCTCCACCTCGACCTCACCGTGTTCAGCCTCTACAGAGACGTCCACGAGTTCAAGAACCGCTCTCCCGGACAGATGCCTGGTCAATGACCTGCCGGTTGCCCGGGCCTTGACCTCGGCCACATCCGTGACACCGCTCGTCTCCTTGCCGAACATCATCTCGATCACCATGGACCGGATCTCTGACCTTTCCGTGCTATGCAGGAGAGAGGGCTCCAGCGACCCGACTAACCTGCCTCCCCTGAGAACCGATATCCTGTCGCCCGTATCCAGGGCCTCATGGAGCTTGTGGGTGATGAATATCACGGCAAGCCCGGACTGTTTGAGTTGGGCTACGACTTCCTTCAATTCTTCGATGCCCTTGGGCGTGAGCATGGAGGTGGGCTCGTCAAGGATCAGCACAGAGGATCCCTTCCAGAGGGCTCTTATGATCTCCACCTGCTGTTGCTGGCCGAGGGCAAGGCTGCCCACCAGGGACCCGGGATCGATGTCGATTCCAAGCAGGTCCGCGTATTCCCTGAACCGCTTCAACGCACCACTACGGTCCAGGGTGAGACGTCCCCGGCCGCCGAGAAGAAGATTCTCAAGAACCGTGAACACCGGAATAAGGGTCGGGTGCTGGTACACCATTCCCACCCCGAGCTCAAGGGCCTTGCGGGGAGAATCGATGCGGACCTCTCGGCCGAACACCCGAATCGTTCCCGAGTCGGGCTCGTACATGCCGGAGAGGATCTGCATGAGCGTCGATTTCCCTGCACCGTTCTCTCCAAGCAGGCAGTGCACCTCTCCGGGCCATATGGTTAGAGATATGTTGTTGTTGGCTATCACACCGGGGAAGGCCTTGGTGATGCCGATGAGTTCGGCAGCGGGCCCTTCCGCCGCCGAACCCGAACCACAGGCCGAAGCATCCTGCATCCTGGCGTTCTCTCTATTCATGAATCGTTGCGGCCCCCTGTTTGCTGACCAACATCCCGCCGACTTTCAATCGAAACTACTTGATCAGACTCTGGACTTCCTTCTTCCTCCGCAACACCGGCACCTCGATCTTCCCGGCGACGATGTCGGCCCTCATGGCCTGCACCTCCGACCAAACCTCGTCTGGAATATGCTTGGTCTTGAGCAGCTTGATGCAGCCGTTGCGCACGTCGATCCAGAGGATCTTCCGGCCGTAGGTACCGTTCTTCAGATTCTGGGCTGCCTTCTTGAACATGGGCAGATAGTCCCATACCACGGATGTCAGGTAGATGCCCTTCTTGTCCAGTGACGTCTTGTCGCCGATGACATCGATGAACCAGACCTTTTCCGCTCCTTTGGGAGGCGTGGCCGTCTCAACGGCCTGGATCATACCGAAGGTGGAACCATCCCCCATACCGAAGATGATGTCCGCTCCTCCGGAGATGAGGTTCTTCGTGACCCGGCTGCCGCCTGCCGCGTCCGCGTAGCCCGCCTGTCCTATCTGCGCCATCAGAATCTTGATTCCCGGATCGGCACGTTTGGCACCGGCGGCAAAGCCCCCGGCCATCTTGACCCAGTTCTCGTCGTCAGCAGAAATGCAGATACCGAGGGTACCCGAATGCGTCATCTTGGCTGCCAGGACGCCTGCCAGAAACGAGCCCTGCTCGGCCCTGGTCTCGATGTCCGTACTGAGGCCGGGGATCAAGCCCTGCTCAAAGGCACCTATTACCAGGACCGGAACACCCGTCTGCTGGGCGATTTGAGGGGCAACCGTGTTGTACCCGCTCGCCCATGCTATGATCCACTGAGCTCCACCCTCTGCGAGGTCGCGGAGGATCGGGCCTATGTCGCCGTAACCGGCTCCGTCCGCCACTTCGATCTCCGCACCCAGCCACTTGGCAACGTCCTTGGCAGACTCGACACCTTCCTGGTTCCAGCCGTAGTCGTTACCCTCTTCAGGGGCGACGACGGCTATCTTGGTGATGGCCTTTTCCGCTTGAGCTTCAAAAACCAGTCCCTGACCGAGCCCTATGACAAACAGAACCAACAAACCTATCAGAATGCTCGCCCGTCTTCGATTTTTCTTCAAACTCATGATTCTTATCCTCCTTTCATCATAAAATGCCGAAAACCACCACTAGAACGTTAGAAACCATTCAGGACTTACCACCCGCTTCGGCCCAGTCCTATCCTCCTTTCACGCCATTCACCCCGTTTTCTCACCTCCTTTCCCGGCATTTGAAGAACAAATCCTCGCTGATCTCACGAGACAATCTCCCCCGGTCGGGCCGGTATCCGGGAGAAACCCCTCTCAGAGCTCTATCCCGAGCTCTGCGAGTTTCTCGGGGGTGGGCATTCCACTGGAATCCCACCCCCGCTCCTGATAGTACTCCGGCAGCATCTCTCCCAGCCGGTTGTGCTGGCCTCTGGTCGGCCCCCTTGGAATTGCCCCTTCTGGGGTCATCTGCCTCAGAGGCAGAACATCATCCGCCGGGTTCATGCCGGCCCGAATATTGAAAAGCCTCTCCAGGTTCCAGATCCGTTCCCCCACCTTCAAGAGATCATCCCAACCGAAGGATTCTCCCGTCGTCCTCGAAAACATCTCGGCCATCTCCTCGCCCCCGAATGCCTGGAGGACAAAGTTACAAAAACCGAGAGCGTCAGTGAAGGCGCTGGTGTCCTGGAATATCTTGAGCCAGTGGGCCTTTTCCGCTGTGGCTGAGGGCTCGAGTTTGACAGGTGCTCCGAAAACCTCCACACCGATCATGAAGGCCCTCACGTGGCAGGCGCCCCTGTTTGAAGTGGCATAGGCGAGCCCCATACCCTGTGACGCACGTGGATCATACCCGGCAGGTTCCTGCCTCTTCACCCCCTGGAAGTATTCCGGCCTCCCGTATTTCACGGCGAGCAGGTACGAGCCCTCGGCAAGCACATCGCCGAACCCCTCGCGATAGCCGATCATCTCCGTCAGCTTCACCATGGCATCAGCGTCTCCGAACCCTAGCTTGAAGCCGATGTCAGCCTCTGGGATAACCCCGTCCTCGGCCATCTCCATGGCGCACGCTATGGTACCGCCCACGCTCATGGTGTCCAGGCCGAGGTCGTTACAAAGGCAGTTGGCCTTGGCCACGGCGTGGAGGTTGTCCACCCCGCAGAGCGCCCCCAGTGCCCAAACCGTCTCGTACTCAGGCCCTTCCCCCTTGCAGGCGTACTTGGGGTCATCCACCTCGCTCCAGCGGGTACACGCAATGGTGCAGCCGTAGCATGCCTTTTTTCTCTTGACGATCGTCCCCTTCATGGTCTCGGCACTGATCTTCTCAGCCGCATCGAAGGTGGCCTCCCGGAAATTAAGGGTCGGAAACATGCCTAGGTTGTTCATCGGGTTGACCAGGACCGCCGTGCCGAGCTCAGGGAAGAGCTCGGAGGTCGTTGGAGAGGTCCTGATCTTTTCCCGGGCAGCCTTCACGGCGGCTCGAAACCCTCCAGGGTCGCCGATCGGCACGTCCGACGTGCCTCGTGCAACCACAGCCTTGAGGTTCTTTGACCCCATCACCGCACCCACGCCTGACCGGCCCGCCGCCCGGTAGCGGTCGTTCATTACACCGGAGATGCGGCTCAACCTCTCGCCCCCCGGTCCGATGCATGCGACCCGCACCCTCGCCTCACCCAGTTCCTGAGCAAGGGCCTCTTCGGTCTGGGAGACGGTCTTGCCCCAGAGGTGGGTGGCATCTCTCAGTTCGGCCCGGCCCTCATGAACGTAGAGATAGACGGGCTCTGGAGACTTTCCCTTAAAGACAATCCCATCGAAACCGGCTCTTTTCAACTCGGCCGGGAAGAACCCTCCGGAATTGGAAGAGGCAACGAGTCCTGTGAGGGGTGACTTTGTCACGACCATATAACGGCATGCCGATGGGGCGCCCGAGGCAGTCAATGGGCCGGTCATCATGATCAGGACATTCTCAGGACCCAGGGGCTCAACCCTTGGATCTATCATGTCGAAAAGCATCTTGGTGGCCAGCCCCCGTCCGCCCACGAACCTCCGGGCGTCTTCCATATTGAGCGGACTCTCCTTGACAGTCCCACGGGAGAGGTCAACGACCAGGCACTTCCCTTGATATCCCTTCATCCACGGTTCTCCTTCCCACAGAAGCCTAACACACAACTTGCAAGGCAATTCACCATACTACCCTATCCCTGCCCGCAGAAAAGGCGGCCTGGTAGATACTGAGCACCTGGCTCGTCTCTGCCTTGCGTAGATTGAATTTTGACAGGGGTGAGTCTGCCACCTGCCCTGCCATCCCGGCCAGGGCCGATTCTTCCACCCCCAGCGTTTGAAGGCAGCAGGGGAAATCCAGGTCGTCCAGGAGTGAAACGATTTCCTGGAGGATGCATTCCGGATCCACGTCAGGCTCGTATCCCATGGCCCTCATCAATGGGAGGAGCCGTCTCCCAGCGACCGGGAGGTTGAATCTCACCACGTGAGGCAGAAGGAGACCGGCCGCCACCCCGTGGGGAATATCAAAACGGGCCGAAAGGGGCAGGGTCATGGCGTGGCCGAGAGAGAGCCGGGAGTTTCCGCAGGCCATATTCGCCATGGTGCTGGCAACCAGGCACCGGGCTTTCGGTTCCGATTCTGCTGTGAGGGCCGCATTCGGCAACTCCTTGAAAATCGTGGCGCACGCATGAACCGCCAGGGCCTCGGACAGGGGGTTGGGCGTGGTCGTCATGAGGGCTTCAAGGCCGTGAGCGAGGGCGTCCATACCCGAGATTGCCGCCTGACGGGCGGGTAGGTCGGCAAGTGCATCCGGATCGAGGATGGCCAGTTTGGGAAAACAGTGGGGGCTTCCAATCGTCACGATTGAACCGCTCTCCCGGTCAGAAAGCACGATCACCCCTGAAACCTCGCTGCCGCTGCCCGCGGTTGTCGGGACGGCGATCATGGGCAGGGGATCGTTCCCGACCTTGTCGACCCCCACCAGTTCTCTCGCGCTTCCCCCACTGGGCAGTGTCACCGCCGCCCCCCTGCCGGCACAGAGCACACTCCCTCCCCCGATTGCCACAACCGAATCGCAGCCCTTCTGTCTGACCAAGGCCACCAGGCTGTCCACATCCCTGAGGTCAGGATCCCTGGGAACCCTATCAAACACCTCGTATTCCAGGTTCGCACCGGTTATGGAGTCTCTCAACCTGGCAAAAAACCGAAGGGAACCTACGCCCTCGTCCGTGACCAGAATGGGCCTGTGGCATTCCAGGGACCTCAACTCTTCTCCGGTCCGGGCAACCGTTCCCGGACCGAAGACGATCCGCGTGGGCATGGCGTAGGAAAACGGCTGAAGCATGCTCACTCCTTTTGCCATCCATTGATGGCATAGTAGTCTTCCAGCATCTCTTCCAGTTCGACCGTCTGGCCCTGGGAAGGCCCTGAAGGCATGGGCTCTCTCAGGAATCTCTCGGGAAGGGTGTCGCGGGAAGGGCCGATTCCGAACCTCTGATTGATCTCCCGCTCCGTATTGAAGATCCGGTCCCCTGTCTTCTTGAGCTCCTCCTCTGAGAGGTCCGTGCCTATCGCGGCAGACAAGAGCCTCCCGGCCAGATACCACCCGAGGGCCCCTGTGTTGAATGTACAGAGAATAGCACTGTCATAGATCACCCTTGAGTTCCGGCACTCCTTTACCAGTTGGGCCTTACCCTCTGTGGCAAACCGGTCCACCGCGCTGGTCAGCACCTCCGGACCGACAATATATCCTCCGGCATGATGGCACCCTCCCCTCGTACTCGTGGCAAAAGAGAGTCCCTGGCCCTTGGCCCCTCTCGGATCATAACCGCCCATCTCCAGGCCCTTGACGTGCATGGCATACCCCTGTGAACCCCTGATCTTCTTGGAGGCCCGTGCCACCCCATCGGCGAGCACGGCTCCGAAGCCCCTTCGCTGGACTATCAGATCGGCCAGATCCTTGAGAACCCGATGGTTTCCCCAGGAAAGATCGAGGCCGCCGGTCTCCCGTTCCGAGATCAGTCCCCTCTCAAAACACTCCATGGCAAAGGAGATGGTCACGCCGAGGGACATGGTGTCAAGTCCCATCATGTCGCAATACATATCCATAAAAATAATGGATTCCAGGTTGGCATTGCCGCAGTTTGAACCGAGGGCGAACAGTGTTTCGTATTCCAGGCCCCGGGTGCTGGCACCGGCATACTCGCCCCTGTCCACCCTCACCTCGCTCTCGCAGGTGACCGGGCACCTGTAGCACGAGGCTGTCCTCCGTACCCTGAACTCGTCCTTGAGCCTCTGCCCCGAAATCCTCTTGGCATGCTCAAACACACCTTCCTGGAAATTGCGGGTGGGGAGGATACCGGCTTCGTTCACCACATCGACGGTAAACGACGAGCCCAGGGTCTTCATGATCTTTCCGACCGGATGCTCTACCAGGGCACGGTAGGCCTCTTTCGCCACCCTGTCGAATTCACCAGACCGGGCCACCTGATAGTCACCCTTAGGGATACGGCTGAGGGCAATCGCCTTCAGCTTTTTTGACCCCATTACGGCTCCCACACCGCACCGGGCTGCGGCACGCCGGCCGGAAATCACGGCAGAAAATCGGACCAGGTTTTCTCCTGCCGGCCCGATACAGGAAATCTGGGCCTTGGGGTCCTGGAGTTCCTGCTTCAGGATATCCTGCGTCTCAAAGGTGTCTCTGCCCCAGAGGCGAGAGGCGTCCCTGAAGGTGACCCTGTCGTCCTGGATAGACACGGCAACGGGTTCTCCGGATGTTCCCGAGATGACGATTGCATGCAGGCCGCACCATCGCATTGCAGGACCGAATTCCGAACCTGACACCGACATGCCGTACCCGCCTGTCAGGGGAGACCTGGCTCCGGCAACGAACCGCCCTGCCACAGGGGCCTTTGTCCCTGTCAGGGGACCGATGGCGAAGACTATGGGATTTTCAGGAGCATAGTAGCCTGTTTCGGGTTTGAGCCGGTCAGAGAGGATCCTCGCCACGAACCCCCGTCCGCCCAGCCAGCGGAGCACCTCCTCTTCATCAAGAGCCGTGAAGTGGAACTCCCTCCTGCTCAGATCTATCCACAACACCCTGCCCAATGGCCAAACCAATGTCATGGCCCTTCCCCTCAACCCTCTGCAGAAGCGCGCCTAGTAGGCTGCCTCCAGGACGCCTACCAGTTTCTCGGGGTCTGCCTCACAGGGATTAGTCGATGTGCACACGTCCTTCATGGCCATTTCGGCCAGCAAGCGAAACTTGCTCCTTTCCACACCGAGGTCCGCCAGTCCTCTCGGAATCCCGATGTCGCGGGAAAGCCTCACCACAGCGTCGACGGCGGCCTCTGCTGCATCATCTTCGCTCAGGCGTGAGACGTCTTCTCCCATGAACAGGGCAACCCACCGCAACTTGGCCTTTGCAGTGGGGCTCGCCATGTTGAACCGCATGGCATGGGGGATCATCACCGCGTTGCCCACCCCGTGGGGGGTGTCGTAGATCGCCGAGATCTGATGGGAGAGGGAGTGGGCTATGCCTAGGAGGTTGAAGTCCGGGGCCAGTCCTCCCAGGTACGAGCCGTAGGCCATCTTCGTGCGGGCTTCCAGGTTCGAGCCGTCGGAGACCGCCTGGCGAAGGCTCTCTCCGACGTACCTGATTCCCCAGGCTGCCGTCGCCTCACCCAGGGGGTCATTCCCCTTTGCCACAAAGGCCTCGATGTTGTGAACCAGGGCATCCATGCCCGTGGCTGCGGTGAGTGCCGGGGGACAGGTCAGCGTCATTTCAGGATCGATGATTGCGAGGTTCGGATAGAGATAGAAGCTGAACAGGGCCAGTTTCGTCTTCTTGTGGACGTTGGTGATGAGGCTTGCAGGGGAGACCTCGCTTCCCGTCCCGGAGGTGGTGGGAATCGCCGCAATGTAGGGCATGTCCGGAGTGATCCTTTCGATACCCCCATAGGCGGCGTAGTAGTCTTCGAGCCTGCCGGGATGCGAGGCCATCACCCGGACCGCCTTGGCCACATCGATGGAGCTGCCGCCTCCTAGCCCTACCAGACAATCGCATTTGTTGTCACGATAGGCGGCCAATGCGCCCTGGACGTTTTCCTCTGTAGGGTTACTCCGAACGTCCGAATAGACGGCGTATTCGATTCCCGCCCCATCGAGCGCGCCTCTTACCTTACCGGCCAGACCCGCTTCGATCACCCCTGGATCGGTGACCAGAAGTGCCCGCCTTACCCCCGCATCTTTGAGAATCTCCCCGACTTTCGATACGGTCCCGTTGCCCAGTTCGATACGCCCTGGGAAATGATGTGAGAACTGCGCTCTGAGGTCCATCACTCCCTCCCGTAGAATCGATTGTACCCGGCCTTTCTCCTGCTGATTCCTGTTTTGGCTAAGCTCCCGCGGCCCTCGACCCCCCTCTTTTTTCCCTGAGTCTCTTCAACAGGTCGTCACGATCGACCGGCAGCCTTCGGACCCGAACCCCACAGGCGTCATAGATCGCATTGACGATGGCCGCCGCCGTGGGAACCAGCCCGGGCTCCCCGATACCCTTGGCCCCAAAGGGACCATGGGGATCGTTTGTCTCGATCAGAATCGTCTTGATTTCAGGGATGTCTCCGATGGTGGGGATCTTGTAGTCGAGGAACCCGTCGTTCACCACCTTTCCCTCTTCTAAAACCAGCCTCTCCATGAGGGCATAACCGATGCCCTGCACCACAGACCCCTCGATCTGCCCTTCGGCCATGGTGGTATTGATGGTCGTGCCGGTTTCGTGGGCCGCCACAACCCTCAGGACCTTCACCTCGCCTGTCTCCGGGTCGATCTCCACCTCTGCCACCTGGGTACCAAAGGAGAAAGCGGGGATGTTCTTGGCAAAGGCCTCGGCGATCGTATAGCCAGGAGGCAGCCTGTCGACAAAGCGGCCTCTCCCAGAAATCGGGGTTCCCCTCTTGTTGACGGCATAATCGGCAAGTTCCCGAAAGCTGTACCTCTCCCCTGACCCTTTGACAGAGACCTTCCCATCCTCGAGAACGATCTCCTCGGGATCTGCCTCCATCATCTCGGCGGCGACCTGGACGATCTCCTGCCTGGCCTGTCTGGCAGCGTCCAGGGCGGCATTGCCGTTCATGAAGGTCGCCCGGCTCCCCCAAGCCCCAAGGTCATAAGGGGTCAGATCCGTGTCATTGGAGACGACATTGACATCCCCGAGATTCACCCCCAGCTCCTCGGCCACAATCTGGGCCATGGCCGTGTGGGCTCCCTGCCCCATGTCGAGGGCCGAGGTGATGAGGGTCACCGTGCCGTCGTCAGAGAGCTTGACAAAGGCGTCTGCTGCATTGTAGCCGTAGAAACGTCCACCCGCTCCTGTGTGAACCATGTTTGCCAAGCCGATCCCGCGAAGCCCTTTCTGGTTGCGCTTCTCCTTCCACCGGGCCGTTCGGGCCGCGGCCTCCATGCACTCGGTCATCCCGCAACTGGTGATCTCTGCGCCGCAGGAGGTCACCTGCCCGGGTTGGTTGGCGTTTTTCAGCCGGAGTTCCAGAGGATCCATGCCCATCTTCTCGGCAAGCAGGTCAAGCTGCGTCTCACAGGCAAAGGTGATCTGAGGGTTTCCGAACCCCCGGAAAGCGGTGCCCATCTGTTTGTTTGTATAGACAAGGGTCCCCTCGTACCGGATATTGGGGATGTTGTACATGGTACCGAACATCATGCTCGAGAAATTGAGCGTAGCAGGGCCCTTGTCGTTGTAAGCCCCGTTGTCACCGACCACCTTCATCTCCCTGGCCCAGAGCCTTCCGTCCCTTTTCGCCCCGGTCTTGACATAGATAGTGTAACCGTAGCGGGTCTTGGCGGTGCTGAATTCCTCCTGCCTCGAGTTCTCGATCTTTACCGGCCTTCCTGTCCTCCTGGAAAGAAGGGAAGCGATGGGGAGTTTCATATCCATGACCAGCTTGGATCCGAAACCACCTCCCATGGCGGAGCTTATGATCCGGACGTTACGTGCCGGAATCCCCAGAATCCGGGCTACCTCCTGCCTCTGGGTATGGGGAGCCTGGGTGTTGACCCAGATAGTCAGCCTGCCTGCCGGATCCCACCTGGCCACGCAGTTCGATACCTCCATACAGCAGTGGGCCACCTGCTCCGTCACGTAGCGATCCTCACAGACAAAGTCGCACTCTTCAAAGGCCCTGTCCGGGTCGCCGAAGAGACGCTCCACATGGAAGGCAATGTTTTTGTCTTTCTCATGGATCAGAGGAGCCCCGGGTTTGACTGCCTCCTCTGCATCGAATACCGCGGGAAGGGTCTCGTACTCGACATCGATGAGATCGAGCGCACTCGTCGCGGTCTCTTCGTCCACGGCCGCCACGGCCGCCACTTCATCACCCACGTACCGGACCCTGTCGGTGCAGAGAATCGTCTTGTCGGCCTGCCATTGAAAGAAGCTGAATCTGTTTTGGGGGACGTCCTTTGCAGTGATGACCGCATGGACACCCTCGAGTCGCTCCGCCCGGGACGGATCAATGGATTTGATCTTGCCGTGAGCAATAGGGCTCCTCAGGATCTTCCCGCAGAGCATCCCGGGCAGCTTGAGGTCCACCGTGTACCGGGCCTCCCCTGTGGCCTTGGCGATAGAATCGATCTTTGGAAGCCCCTTTCCAATCACCTTCCCTCTCATCGGCGCCCCCCCTCTTCCATCATGTCCTCGGCCGCCTCCACGGCCTCCGTGATCTTGATATACCCCGTGCACCGGCAGAGGTTACCCTTGAGCGCATTTCGGATCTCTCTCCTGCCCGCCTTCGGGTCCCTGTCGAGAAGAGCCTTTGTGCTGATGATCATACCGGGAGTGCAAAAGCCGCACTGAATGGCCCCGTGTTCAACAAAGGCCCTCTGGATGGGATGGAGGTCCCCGCCCCTGGATATGCCTTCGATCGTGGTGATCTCCCGGCCGTCGGCCTCGTGGGCGAGAACCAGGCATGAGTTTACCGGCCTGCCGTCGAGCAGAACCGTGCAGGCCCCGCATTCGCCGAGTTCACATCCCTTCTTGGTTCCCGTGAGGCCGATCTCCTCCCGGATCACCTCGAGAAGGGTGCGATGAGGTTCCACAAAAAGATGGTATAGATCGCCGTTGACCCTTATCCTGAGCTCTCGTTTCACCGGCGGCCTCCTTTCTCTGCCCAGTCGCGGGCTGCAAGAAGCACCCTCCGCGTCAACACGGTAACCAGGCTCTTCCGATAGCCGGCAGTCGATCGAACATCCGATATGGGACGAGCCTCCTCAGAGGCCATCCGGCTGATCTCCTCGATCAAGACGTCATCGAGCTCGCGACCCGCCGCCATCCGCTCCGAGCCCCTGGCCCGCATCGGCGTCGGAGCAACCGCGCCCAGCACCAGTCTCAGGTCCTGGCAGACCGTGGTTTCCCTCCGGAAGGTCACCCGTATCCCCACCCCCACGACCGCGATGTCCATGCTCGACCGGAAGGCCTTCAGATAGGTCCCGAAGCTCCACTCCGGCGCCCTGGGGATCCGGACCGCTTTCATCACCTCTCCGGTCTCGAGCACGGTCTGGCCTGGACCGGTAAAGAAATCTTCAAGGGGAATCGACCGGTCCCTCCGGCCGTCGCCGAGATCCACGGTAGCCTCGTAGGCTATCAGAATCGGCGCCATGTCCGCCGACGGTGCGGCATTGCACAGGTTACCCCCGAGGGTGGCCCGGCTCCTCACCTGGACCGAGCCCACCATGGAGGCCGCCTCTGCCACAGGGGGGAGATGCTCGAGCATCTCCTTTGAGGTCTCGATCGCCCCAAGGGATGTCATGGCGCCGATCGCAACACTCCCGTCAGGTTCAACGCGGATAAAGGAAAGCCCTGGGACGTCTCTCAGACTGACTACCAGGTCGGGATGGAGTCTCTTCTGCTTGACCTGAACCAGCAGATCCGTCCCCCCGGCCAGAACCCTCGACTCGCCCTCAGACCGGCCCAGCAGCCGGCAGGCCTCCTCAAGAGATGATGGACGAACGTATTCAAACCCTCTCATGACATGATCCCCTCCAAAAAAGCCGCGGCCCTCTCCAACCTTCAACCAGGCAGAGGGGTCCATACTCCAGGTTCACCCCTTTTCGGTGGGAGGATAGTCCGGCCAGGAAAAGGCAAATACCATCTCCACATCCTCGTCCCCGTCGTTCACAACGCTGTGAGGTGTTCCCGGGGAGATGTAGATGCCGTCCCCTTGCTCATAGGAGACCTCCCCGTCCCTGAGCCGGATCTTACCCTTCCCCTTGAGCACGTAAGCCAACTCCTCTTCCTGGTGGGTCAGCATGGAGGTCACCGTCCCAGGGGTGAATCTGGAAACCCCCAGCATGCATTTTCCGGCCCCGACCGTCTCCCCTGTCAAGAGTTTCTTGGACCAACTCTCCCGTGGAAGGGAGATGGCCTCTGTCTCCGAAATCCTGGCAATCTTGACTGTCATCTCTTCCCTCTCTTGTAGGTGAGCCTCCAAGAAGCCGCCTCGGCTAATCCCAGTCTCGCTCGAAACTCCTACCGGAACCAGCACGAACCACAACCACGAACACGAACACGGTCCACGAACACGAACCACGAACACGCCGGCGCCTCCCCGTCCAGCTTCCTCCGGCCCTCCCTAAATGATGATCTTGCCGTCCTCCATGATCCGCTTGCCGTCCACCTCGAGGGTGATGTCCCGGACGCTCCCGTCAAGATGGACCTTGCTCCAACTCTGCCCCCCGGGGTAGCAGTGGGCGTTGTCGCCGAGGCCGAAGTGGGCGGTCCCCAGCATCCCCTTTTCGGAGGGAGAGCCGAACTTCTCCTTGTCGCTCGTGCCGATGGCGAACTCGGCCACCACGTTTGCCTGGCTGTCGGCCCCCTCTATGGCCGCTCTCAGCTTCTCGGCCTCCTCACCACCTGTAATCTCGACAGCCCTGCCGTTTTTGATCGTGAGCCTGATGGGCGTCGGAAGGGTCCCGGACACGCCGACCCCCAGCATGATCCCATCAAAGACGATCTGCCCCTCGGTCTTGTCCTCCACCGCAGCATAGGCAACCTCTCCCCAGAGGGGGATCGGGCCCATCATGACGCCGGGTTCCTTGACCGGAACGACCTTCAGGGGAGGCCTCCCCTCGATACAGATCTTCACGTCCGTTCCCCCGGGGCCCGTGACCCTGGCCCATTTGGCCCCTTCCATGGCCTTGATGATCTTCTCCGCCCGCTCGGTGATCCTGTTGATATCCTCGATCTCGAGATCCCACTCCCCCAGTCCCTCTTCGATCGAGGCGATCTTCGCACCCTTCTCCACACTCCCCTTGACCGGGTCGACGTGGGCGAACCGGTTGGCCCATTCCAGATTGGTCGTGATGATAATCTCGTCCGAATGGAGCATGGCCTCGGCCAGATGCGCGGGAGGTTCCATCGGAACAGCCATGGAGGCTAGAGCAGAGGTAACGTGATGGGTCACGTTGGCGACAACCGGGTACGCCCCGAGGGAAAAAGCCACCCCTGCTACGGCCTCGGCTATCGGCATGTGGTCGTCATCGGCAATGACCAAGACATTGTCCTTGGCCTTGACGGTCATGCAGTGCTCCACTATCAGCCTGGCCCCTTTGATTAGTGTGATCGGTGTCTTCATGATCTCCTCCTTTGCCTTGTGCTTTCAATCTTGTGAAAACGGGCCTCATCCGTAGCCCAGATCCTTGAGCAGAAGCAGAAGCTTCTTGATCCGCTCGCCCATAAGCCCGCCTGCATCCACCCCTGAATAGTCGTAAAACCCCTTGCCTGTTTTCAGACCGAGCTCGTTGTTTCTGACCTTGCTCCCCACCACGGGAGGAGGCTCCTTGGAGCTGTCCAGGCTCTTGTACAGATACTGAGAGACCCGGTGATAGATGTCGAGACCAGCCATGTCGATGGTTTCCAGGGGGCCCATGACCGGGTATTTGAAACCGATTCCCGCCTTGATCATCGTATCGATATCTTCGGCACTCGCCACCCCCTGGTCGAGAAGGGCGATGGCCTCCCGCATCAGGGCGTATTGGAGCCGGTTACCGAGAAACCCTGGAACGTCCTTTTTCACGAGAACAGGAACCTTGTGAATCCTCCTCACCAGATGCTCCACCGCGTCAACAGCCGCCTGATCGGTGGTCTCACCCCGAATCACCTCGATGACCGGTATGATGATGGGGGGATTCCACCAGTGCATGCCCACCACCTTTCCCGGCCGCTTGGTCGCCCTGGCCAGGGCCGTGATGCTGAGCCCGGAGGTGTTGCTTGCCAGAATCGTGGCTTCGGCGCAGAGAGCATCGAGATCGGCAAAGACTTTTGTCTTGAGGTCGAGAACCTCCGGGACAGCCTCGATGACAAGGTCCACCCCCTCAACAGCGGCTTTGAGCTCGCTGGTCTCCTCGATCAGAGACAGGACGCGCTCGCCGGCGTCCCCCGGGATAAAGCCGGCCTCCCTCATGAGCTCCAGATTCCGATTCAGGGTCTCTCTCGCCTTCTTGAGCTGTGCCGGTTCGATGTCGTAGACCCGGACCCAGATCCCGTGTTGAGCAAGCACCTGAGCGATTCCAGGTCCCATGGTCCCCGTACCGATCACCGCGGCCCTTTGGATTTCTCCTTTTGTCTGGTTTGCTGCCATAACGAAGAGTCTCCTTCCTGAGAGCCCCTACTCGAGCCCGTATCTGGTCCAATCCCGCGAAACCCGGTCGAGATACTTCTGAGGGGGGAGGGCCACCTCGGGGTATTTCCACTTCCTGGTGGCGTCGATGCAGATCTTCGAAGACCTCCTCTCCCAGAGGGGCACCTCCGGAGGGGCGGCTGACGGATCGAGCAGGACCGAGGAGGTGTTGGGAATAAAGAATATGTCCCTGGCAGGCTCCACCCTGAAACTCAGGGCCCATTCCCTGGCAAAGGGATCCCGGATGTCGATATCCTCGTCTGTCACCACGATCCACTTGGCAAAGGCTGGATAATGAGTCCATGAGGCACAGAGAACCTGCTGGGCATGGCCCGGGTAGGAATTCTCCATGCTGATCCAGCAGATCGCATAGCTTCCGCCCGTCTCCGGAAGATGAACGTCCCTGATCCCGGGGATCTTGAGATACCCAGCCAGGTGCTGGTAGATGTTCGCCTCCTCAGGCAACTGCCTCATCAGGCTGCTCTCACTCGGAGGCATCTGGCTGAAAAGGGCGTGGTAGAGGGGATCCCTCCTGTGGGTGATGCACTTCACATGGAAGCGCGGCATCTGGTATGGTCCCCCCATGTATCCGGTGTATTCGCCGAAGGGCCCCTCACTCACCCTCTCGCCGGGCAGAACCTCCCCTTCAAGAACGATCTCGGCCGAGGCAGGCACTCGAAGATCGACGGTTTCGCAGCCCACCACCTCCACCGGCTTCCGCCGCAGCCCTCCGGCCACGGCCATCTCATCCATGTCCAGGGGAACCTTGGTGACCGATGCCATGATGATGGTGGGGTCCACACCGATGGCCACGGCCATGGGCATGGGCCGGTTCATCCTCTCGTACTTCGCATAATGGACCGCTCCATGCTGGCTGGGAAGATCCCACAGCACACCGGTCCGGTCTCTGCCCTTGATCTCCATGCGGTAGGTGCCGATATTCCCGATCCCGGTCTCCGGATCCCTCGTGATGAGACACGGCGCCGTGAAAAACGGACCCGGATCCTTTCCCGGCGTCCAGACAGGAACCGGAAACCGGTTGAGATCCACATCCTCGCCTTTCAGTATCACCTCCTTGCAGGGGCCGGTCTCCACGGTGACGGGTGGGATCGGATCGGACAGGGCCTCCTGCCAGGCCGCCTTGATCTTCTCGAAAGTCGGCTCGGTTTCAATGGCAGTGCTGTAGATTCTCCGGGATCCGCCGATGACCCCCAAAATCACCGGAATGTCATACCCTTTTACATGCCGGAACCCCAGGGCACACCGTTCACTCTCCGGAGTGCGGCGGAAGTAGGTCCTGGCCACGCTCGTGATCTCCCAGTCCTTGTCGACTTCGACGTCGATCCATCGAATCAACCCCCTGGATTCCAGTACTCCCACGTACTCCCTGAAACTCTCGTAGGGCATCTTGCTCCTCCTGCCGCGGATTGCCCGGACCCTATCCTTCGGCCGCCGGAACCATGCTGATGGCCTTTGTCGGGCAGAGCCAGTAGCAAACCCCGCAGTAGTAGCATTTCTCCGGTGCCACTACCTTGGCCTTCTTGTTCTCATAACCCATTACCTCGCAGTGACCGAGGTTGACGCAGATCCTGCAGCCGTTGCACAATTGCTCGTCGATCTTGGGAAGCATTACCCGATAGTCCACCTTTTGGGGCGTCACGATGTGCTTGAGAGCCAACCCCCTGAAATCGTCGAGCCTCTCGTACCCCTTCTCTTCCATGAAACGGAGAAGCCCTTTCTCGATCTTGGGAAGGGCCTTGTGCCCCTTGAGATAGAGAAGAGTGCAATAGGTGAGCGCGGTGGCACCGTACATGATCATCTCTACCGAGTGCCGCCACCCCATGAGTCCTCCCCCTCCTGCAATGGGAAGATCCGGGCACCGCATGGCGATCTGGGCAACGTGCCTGTAAGCGAGGGGACGGATCCAGGGCCCGCATATCCCGGCAAAGGACTGGTTCGTCGTACTCGGGTAGAGGGGCCGCCCGTCGTTGTAGATGTCCACGCCGGGCAGAGACATGGGGCAGTTGATGGCCGACACCGCCGCCGCACCGCCGCGATAACAGGCCTCTGCCACGAGGTCCGTCTGGGCCTCCGGCGTCATCTTGGCCATGACCGGGATTGCAAGGTTCTCGCTGATGGCCCTGCATACCTCCTGGGCAAGAGCCGGGTTCTTGCCCAGTACGGCCCCGAGCTCGTCGGTGACATCGACCCCAACCTGCTTGGCCATGAGTCCCACATTGGGACAGGACATGTTGAGCTCCACCATGTCCGCACCGGCCTCCTGGAGCATCTGGGCCAGCTTGACCCACCCTTCCAGATTCTCCCCAGGGCCCATCATGTTGGCGATCACCTTGAGCTCGGTCTCTTCCTTGGTCCTGCGGATCAGTTCCTGGGCCTCATCCACGTTGAGCCGGTGGCCCGACGGGGAATAGAAGCCCTGGCCGTTCTCGAATATATGGTAGGGCCGGGCAAAGAAGGGGACCTGCAAGAAGGCGAGCTTGGTGCTCACGGCGCTGGCCCCGTGGTCCTCCGCCCACTTGACCTTCTCAAAGGCATCGGTAAGCTCCGAGGAAGCCACGATCAGGGGATTTTTCAACTCAAGCCCCGCAAAATTCACAGCTAAGGTCGGCATGATCTCTCTCCTTTTTCCTCCTTGTCGCCAGACTTACGGCTCGATTCCCAGTTCCCTCAAACGTTCCGGTGTCGGGACACCCTTCTCATCCCAGCCCCGAAGGGCATAGTATTCGGGGAGCATCTTCGACACGTCTACGGTGTGGCCGTCAGGGTCGGATCCAGGTTCTCTGGCAAAGCGATCGGGAAGTCCGTCCTCGGTACCGCCGACTCCCTCCCTGATGTTGAACATCCTCTCCAGGTTGTTGACCCTCTCCCCGATGGTATAGACGTCCCTGGCACCTATGTCCATCCCTGTTGCCAGATTCACGGCCCTTGCGTAAAGATCGACGCTGATCCCCAGGTCCACGGTGAACATGCACATGATGATGGAATCGATTATGACCGTGGAATCCTGCATATCCTTCACCAGCTTCGGCTTTCCCTCGTAAGCGAATCGATCAAAGTCACCCAGAACGCCCAGAAACTCAGCAGCAATGGTAAACGCCTTGTTGTGATCCGCCCCCCTGGAGGTCGTGGCCAGATTCAAGGCCATGCCGAAGAAAGCGCGGGGGTCGTACCCCGGCATCTCCAGGCCCTTCACGTGCATGGCGTATCGTTCCGAACCCCTGCCAAGTTCCCTGGCCGCTGCCCTGACACCTCTGGCCAAGAGCCCTCCGATGCCTTCCTTCCTGGCGATCTTCTCGACCATCGGTTTGAGCACCTCGCCGTTTCCGAATCGCAGCTCCAGGCCGTCGCAATCTCCCCGTGTCAGGATTCCATTCTCGAAACACTCCATGGCAAAGGCGATGCTCACGCCCGTGGAGATCGTGTCCATACCAAACCGGTCACAGAGATCGTGGGCCTGGAAGACCCTGGCCAGGTCGCTGACGCCGCAATTCGTGGCAAAGGCGCCGACGCTCTGGTGCTCGATCCTTTCGGTTACGATCTCCGCGCCTTCCACCCTGAACCTTGTCACCGAGCCGCAAGCCACCGGGCAGCCCGAACACGACTCGAACCTGATGAACCAAGGCTTCATCCGGTCACTGGAAACCTCGGAAGCGGCCGGGAAGTAGGTCTGCTGAAAATTGCGGGTGGGCTGTCCCTTGATGTCGTTGACAGGTATGAGCATCCCCGTTGTGCCCACGTCGCGAAAGGCGGCCTTGACCGGGTTCTTCCGGATCGTGTCGTGGAGCTCGAAGCAGGCCTCGATCCCGGCCCTGCCGTCCACACCCATCCGGACGCCGCCCGTCCCCCGGACAGCCACGGCCTTGAGGTTCATCCATCCCATGACCGCCCCTTCGCCACCGCGGCCGACGAGGTGCTGCTCGCTCGCTATGGAAGCGTAGCTCACCCCTTTTTCCCCTGCCTGGCCGATGGAGGCGATCTCAAAATCTCCCTTGAGCTCCTTCTTCAGGGCCTCCTCGGTCTCGAAGGTATCCTTTCCCCAGAGGTGACCGGCCTCCCTAATCTCCACACGGCCGTCATCAATGACGAGATAGACGGGCTTCGGGCTCTTTCCCTTGAACAAGATGCCGTCGTACCCCGCATACTTGAGCACCGGCGCCAGGTGCCCCCCTGCATACCCCACCGAAAGCGTTCCGGTCAGGGGCGACTTGGCCCCCACGGCGAATCTGGCAGAGGTCGGAACGAGGGTACCCGCGGCAGGCCCGGTGATGAAGAGGAGCCGGTTGTCAGGCGAGTAGGGCTCCGCCCCTGCCTTGATCTCGTCGTAGAGGATCCTAGCCGCCAGCCCCCTTCCACCGATATACTTCTCCACCATGGCCTCATCGAGGCTTCGCCGGCCTATCTCTCCTCTGGAAAGATCGACGGTCAGTATCTGATCCTTGTAACCCTTGTACTTCATGGTTCGCTCCTTTCAACCTCTTCTCACGCGGAGATCACCTGTTCCGGGCACCACTCGATGCAAAGCGGCTTGCCCCCGCACAGGTCGCAGAGGATGATCCGGTCGCTATCCGTGTCATAGGCCACGGCCTTGTTTGGACAGACATCGACACAGACCTCGCACCGAGTGCACTTCTCATCGTCCCAGGCAATAACTCCCCCGTCGCTCACACCCAGGGCATCCTCCGGGCAGGCTGCCACGCACTTGGGGCCCTCCTCCAGATCCTTGCAGAGGTCACAGATCCTGGCAGAGGGAAGGCCCCACTTGCCCTCCCTTCCTATCCGGATGGCGGCCACACTCGGGCGCACCTGCTGGGTGAAACGGAATGAACAGACATTCTCGCAGAGCTTACAGTAGACGCATTTTTCTCGATTGAAACTCAGCATCTTCGCCTCCTTTGACCCGCTTCACATGGCCTCAAGGGCAGCCCCCACACCGGCCCCGGGTTTCACCGGGTACCCCAGGTCCATGAGGGATCTCTCCAGCATGGCCAAGGCGCCTGCCACGTAGACAGGCTGGGCCGTCTTGCCCATATGGCCAATCCGAAAGAGTTTTCCTATTAGATCGCCGAACCCCCCTGAGATGAGAACCCTGTAGTTGTCGTACATGTGGCGTCTCAGTTTGGCATCGTCCACCCCATCTGGCGTTTTGATGGCCGTCACGCAGGTGGCACAGATTTCTTCGGAATCGGCCCACAGTTCGAGACCCATCCCCTTTACCCCGGCGCGACACATCCTGGCAGCCCTCTTGTGTCTTTCGATCACTCGATCAAGCCCCTCCTCGAACAACTGGGCCAGTGCCTCGTTGAGGGCGACCACCTCTGAGGTAAAGATGGTAAGGGGGAATCTCCGCTTTTCTTTCTCTACCAGCCACTGCTCCTTCATATCGAGCATGCTCATGTAGGTGTAACGAACCGGATTCTTCTTTTTCCGCATCTTCTCCCATGCCGCTTCGCTCACCGAAACCAAAGCCAGTCCCGGGGATGATGCGAGGCACTTCTGCGGTCCCACCACGCAGATATCGAGGCCCCACCGGTCGACCTCGAGCTCCACCCCTCCCGTGGAGGAGACCGCATCCACGACGGTCAGGGCGCCGTGCCTCTTGGCGATCTGGCAGATCTCTTTTATCGGGTTGAGCGTCCCCGATGGCGTCTCGCAGTGGACCACGGACATGAACTTGATGTCGGGATGTTGCTTGAAGGCCCTCTCGACGTCCGAAGGGTCGATAGCCCGATTGAAGTCGGTCCGGACCTCCACGAGCTCTCCGCCAAAGGATTTGATGTACCAGGCATAGAGATGCCCGTAGACCCCCGAGACCAGGTTGAGGCACTTGTCCCCCTCATCTATGGTACAGAAGGCAGCCGCCTCGAGGCCGAGCAGTGCCTCACCCTGCATTATGATCACATCGTTTTCGGTCTTCATCAGCCTCTTCAGTTTCTCCGTGGTATCTTCGAAGATACCTGCAAACTCCGGATCATAGTGATACATGATCTGCCGCGAGAGGGCTCGGAGCGTTCTCGGGGTGGCCTCGACAGGCCCGGCAGACATGTTGAAAAGTGCGTGCTCTCCCATTTTCTCACCTCCCTGGCTGAAAGCGGTCAGACCTCTTCCCCTTTGCTACTCGATCCCCAGGAGCTTTGCGGCGTTATCGTAGAAGACCTTCCTGAGGTTCGCCTCGCTCAGTCCTGAGACCCTCACCCTCTGCATCTCGACGGAGTGATGGTGAAAGGGTGCATCCGATCCGTACATGACCCGGTCAGAGCCCACCTGCTCGAAGGCTTCCCTGATCTTGGTGTGCATCGGCATCCCCGATGTCTCCAGGTAGAGATTCGGGTACTTCTTGGCGGTCATGATCGTTCCGTGGATATAGCACCCGTGGCCGTGCCCCATGTGGCCCATGATGATCGGAACGTCGGGAAAGATCTCGGCCACTTCTCCGATCTGCCACGGCAGGGAAAACGGTGGATGCCCGGTGTGGAAAAGCACGGGGATCTTGAACTGCCGCGCTAGTTCCATGATGGGCAGCACCACCTCGTCACTGGGAATGAAGGCATGGAACAAGGGGTGGAGCTTTATTCCCTGGAATCCCCAGTCGTTGATCGCCCGTCTCACCTGGTCCAAGGCCTTTTCCCCCTCGTAGGGGTTGACCCATACGAACCCGATGAGTCGGTCCGGATACCGTTTGACGGCCTCCCTCACGATATCGTTGGGAATCATGAAGACCACGGTCTTTGAGATATTGAAGGCTTCCATGTCCTCAATCATCTGCTCGGCCGTCAGGCTCACATTGGCCCAGCCCCCGAACTCGCCAAGATGGGCATGAGCATCGATGACCTTCATCTCATTCATGTCCTTGCTCCTTTCTCTTCTGGATTGTCACGCGACCAGACCGTAGAGGTGACTAGAAACGAATGAAAATCCCCATGCCTCCAAACAGATTGACCAGAATACCCGCGCAGAGAATGCCGGTGTTGGCGATCAAGAAATACCAGTCCCCGTTCTTGAACCTTCTCTCCACCAGTGTGGTCCGCTCGGCCCTGGCCCCAAAAGCCCTTGCGTTCATCGAGTCGGCGATATTGCCGGCCCTGATATAGGCACAGTTGATGGCCGGGAGGAGGAGAGAGACGCTCGCCCTCAACCTCGACAGGGTCCCTCCTTTGTCCAGGCGATGTCCGCGGGCTTTCTGAGCCTCGGCGATGGTCGAAAGGTCGTTGAAGAGTACCGGAATATAGTTCACGGCAAGACCGCAGGTGAAAGCCAGCTTGTAGGGAACCCTCAAAAGCATCATGCCCTCGATCATCTCGGTTACCTCGATGAGGAGGATAAACAGGGAGGCAACCGCGCTGAAGGTGAGAAGCACCATTCCGCGGGTGACTCCCATATAGAGGCTCTCCCTGGTTATGACTACGGGGGAAGGGGAGAATCGATGGGGCGAGAGATAGTACCACGGGTACTTGAAAGGGAATTCTACAATAACCTTCTGTTCCAAACCCCGGACAATGGGCAGGAGGAAGATATTGAAAAAGACCACGATCACGAAAAGGGGGAGGACGATCTTTATCATGGTCATCTGTTTTTGGGTCACACCGGCCAGTCGGCCGAGAATCAATATATAGAGGAAAAGCAGAAACAGGGCGGCTACGTTGTCCAGAATGATAAAACCAGTGGCGAACATAAGGCCGAACCAGATGATCTTGACCCTCGGGTCCAACATGTGGAGCCAGGTCTCCCCCTTCTTGCCAAGTATCTCTCGGATGACCTTGTCACTCGGCAGCGGCACTGGACGCGCTCCTCGCGAGTCTGCTGATCTCCTGGACCAGCGTGTCTGTCCTGTAGTGGGTAGGCGCCACTCCTCTGTCGCCCAGGGACCGGGCGATCCGGGTGACCGGGAGGAGGTTGCCGTAGAGGTAGTCCATGGTCTCAGGACTACACAGGATATCCTCCGGAGCGCCATCGTCCACGACGGCTCCGTCCCTCATGATTACGACCCGATTCAGCTTGTCTGAATCCGCCCACATCCTGATGTCATGGGAGATGGATATGATAATCCTGGTCTCATCGAAGTATTTCTCGATTATCTCGATGATACTCCGGGTCTGATTTCTGTCCAGGTTCGCCGTGGCTTCATCGAACACCACGACCCTGGGTTCATAGATCAGGACCGAGGCCACTGTGACCCGCTTCTTTTCACTACCGCTCAGTTCCTGGGGTGCCCGATCGAGAAGCGGACCGAGGCCGAATCTTTCTGAAACCTCGCTCAGCTTCTCTCCCATTTCCTGCTCGGATACATCGAAGTTCTTCAGGGAGAAGAGGAGTTCCTCTCTCACGGTCGGCTTGTGAAGCTGGTGGTCTGGGTTCTGAAAAAGAAAACCCACTTCCCTGGCAAGATCGGAAGTGGGTTTACCCGAAATGTCCTCGCCACCGACAAGCACCGTCCCCTCGGTGGGCCTCAGCAGCCCGTTGACATGCTTTGCCAGGGTGGTCTTGCCTGAGCCGTTCCAGCCGGAAAGCAGAACGAAGTCGCCTTCATGGAGGTCCAGGTTGATATCCTTCAGGGCCTGGAAACCATTCGGATAGCTGAAGCTCACATGGTCGAACCGAATGAGGGGGGCCGATCCCTGCCTCCCTCCTACCGGCTTGTCCCCTTTCCTTTCCGAGGCACGCCCGCGGGGCGGCATGAGCGCCTTCAGCTTTTCAACGGTCTTCTCAAGGTCGGGGGAGACGAGTCCGTCCGCGAAACCGGCTTTGACAAGGGCGTGGGAGAATTCCACGTACTGGGGAGCTATGACGGGGCTCTTGCCGAAGTCGATCTCGTCACACATCGCCTCGGGTGATCCGGTGAAAGCGATTCTTCCGCTCTCCAAGAGCACCACGCGATCGGCGTATCCGAACATCTCGGACATGTTCTGGGATATCCAGAGGATGGTGGTCCCCTTTGCCTTCAGTTCCCTCACTATCTCGATGACCTTGTCAGAGGTGTTCTGGTTGAGATGTGAGAGGGGATCGTCCAGGATCAGTACCCTCGGCTCCATCACCAGGCAGGATGCAATGGCGATCATCTGCTGCTGCCCGGTGGAGAGGTTAAAGGTCGACTCCTTCCTGAGCTGGGTGATGGCCAGCCGATCCAGGACCGTATCCACCCTCTCGAAGATGGTCTCCCGCGGGATACCGAGATTGCTCAGGCCAAAGGCGATCTCTGTCTCCACCTGGGGTGTGGCAAGCTGATCTTCGGGGTTGGGGAAGACAAATCCCGCGTAGAGGGCAAGCTCGCTGACGTCCTTATCCAGGGTGCCTACTCCGCAGACCTCGACCCTCCCCTTGAAGACCCCCCCCGTGGAATACGGAACCAGACCGTTGATGCACTTTCCCAGGGTTGTCTTTCCGCTTCCATTGGCGCCCGTGATAATTACAAGTTCCCCCTCGTAAATCTTGAGGTTGATGTCGCGGAGGAGCGGCTCTATCACCCTGGGATAGCTGAAGCTCAGATTCTCAATGCTTACGATGGTCCTGCCGGACATTCCTGATCAGCGCCCTCTTCTCTCTTTTCCCCTGCGGGGAGCCACCCAGCCCGGCAGGCTCCCCTCGGGTTTGTCAAGGCTCCTTTATTCGGCTGCCTTTTCAGGCGCCTGCGCCGTCCTCTGGAAATAGATCGCCAGAGTCGATTTCACGGATTCCCTGTAATCGAAGATCCGGGGGAACCCCTTGCGCAGGGCCAGCCAGACGACCAGGGGAGCGCCGATAGTGTACGCAATCACCAGGACATCGGCCGAAAGCCACTGGAGCGTCGCCGGCCACCCCAAAAGCACCGCATAGGCAATCGCATACAGAATGAAGTTGGCGAACCATCCGAGGCAGATGCCCAGGACGGTCCGAGGCACCGACTTTCCGTCTGAAACGATGCCTGGCAGGAACCCTACGAAAAACTTTATCCAAACGGTCCAGGGCGCCCACATGCCGTACCCGAGGACCAGGTCGGCCAGAGTGGCACCGATTGAACCGCAGAGCCCGCCAACCAGCCCCCCGAACATCAAACCCGCAAGAATTATCATCGCATTGCCGAAGTGCCAGAAACCTCCGGCGGGCATGGGAATGGCAAACATGGTGAGAACGAATACCAGACCGCTAAACACGGCGATGAGCGCGATGTCCTTGGCACCGAGGGTCTTCAGCCGAGCCTTAGCCGTACTCCAACCTGCCATAACGAATCACCTCCTTTCTTGTGGAATTCTTCACCTGCCCTTCACATACCCCGGGGACAGAGAACCCCGAGGCCCGTGGCCCCTCCTCGTCCGCCGTTCTATCGTGTCAAACGGCGGAAAGGCGGAGGCGTGCATATCGAAAGAATCTTCGCCCGGCCCTGGCCGACGTTCTTCCAGAAGTGGGGCTTATCGGACTTGAAGTGGATGCAGTCACCCGGCCCGAGAAGGTACTCGTTACCATCGATGTAATAGGCGATCCTCCCCTCCAGACAGTACTTCACCTCCTCACCTGCGTGGATCAACGGATCTTTTCCACTTCTCCCTCCCTGCTCGATAGTCAGGAGCGTGGCCTCGAGCTTGGCGTCGAGAATATCGGATCCAAGGTCCTCCACTTTCAGTCTCGACGCTGGAACATAGGCCACATTCCGCCCATCCCGTGGGACCAGAACCACCTCCTTTGACTCGCCATCCTCGCCCAGGAAGAAACTCACGTTCTTTCTCAATCCCTGGGCGATTCTCATGAGAATCGCAATCGAAGGGACCATCCCGTTCGACTCGATCTTCTGAATAGTGGCCGGGGAAGTACCGGTCAGACGCGCCGCTTCCCGTATGGAGAGACCCATCTCCTTTCTCAGGTGTTTGATTCTCTGCCCGATCCGGACAATCTGTTCTTCAACCATGCGGGTCACTCCAAATCAGGGCTTCAAACCATCTGCCCCGGAAAGCCTGCATCGTCCTCGAAAATCTCCAGCCGGAACCCGGCCGACCGGTCTCAAGCCCACAGGGCGCTCTTCCTCTCGGATCAGGTCGATGTGACCGTGTCGGGAATGAATGTCTCTTCCTTGGACGGAACCGCCAGGGTGACGACCACAAAAATAATCAGAGCCACCAGGAGACTCCAGAACCCGGAATAGAGGCCCATGGGGTTTTTGTGAGTGAGCACATAGATGGCCGCCAGAGATCCCCCCACGATGCTTGCGATGGCCGCTGGTGTACTCGCCCTTCTCCAATACATACCCAGGATCGTTGCAGGGACTATTGCAACCAACCCGGGATAGGTGAAATCGATCAGTGAGGAAAAGAGCAGGCCAGGGGGGTAGAAGGCGAGGATCGCCATGAAAAGAATCAGGACGACACTTATCACTCTGCCCATCATGGCCTCTTTTTCGGGTGTCATGGAAGGATTGAACTGCTTGACATATAGATCCACGGTCAGGATGGAGCTGATCGCCAATACCACCGAATCCACGGTGGACATCGTGGCTGCCACCGCGCCGGTCAGCAGGGTGGCGGCGAGCCAGGGATGCATGTTCTTAAACATCAGCTTCATGACTATCTTTGCAGGGATGATCTTTTCTCCCTCGGCAAAGAGGGCCTTTATGATAGGTGCCGCCGCTACGGCCAGAAAGAAGGCTATAAAAAAGATCACAGTGGTCCAGCCGATGAAGTAGGTTACGATCTTGCTCAGGCCTTCCTCGCTCTTCACCGCATAAATCCTCACCCAGAGTTGGGGCATGAATACAAAGGCAAGGCCGATCACAAAGAGCTCGCTCAACCACATCTTCATGGAAAAGACCGGGACCGGGCCAGGAGCCCTGAACAGGGCAGGCCGAACCTGCTGGACCTTATTGAAGATATCACCCCATTCAAACCGCCAGCTCAGAATCAGGAAAGTCCCGACCACACAGACCCCGAGAATGATCACCTGGATCGCATCGGTCCACACGACGGCCCTGAACCCGCCGAGGGCGATGTACACGGCCAGGACCACCGAGATGAGGATCACCGCCCAGGTGTAACTCAGGAATCCACCCGTGATGGTCTGCATAATATAGGAAATCCCCACGATCTGGGCGGCCATGAAAAAGAGCATAAACCCGATGGTATTGACGGCCACGATGGCCCTTACGGCCCTGCTGTTGCCGTAGCGATGGGCCACCAGATCGGCCGGTGTGACGTACTCGTATTTGTGGGCCAGGTTCCAGAAGATATAGCCCACCGTGGGTACGAAGACGGCCACAAGAAGCATCTCGCTCAGAAGAAATACGTTGAACCCTATTCCCAGGACAAAATAGATCCCCACAGCTCCCAGAAAGACCAGGGCGCTGAACACCGTCGAGATATAGGTCATGGCCCCGAGGATCGGGCCTATGGTCCGCTGGCCGATGAAGTACTCGCTCGCGTCCCATGCGGTTCCTCGCTTCCGCTCCTCTCCGAAGACGAGGTATCCGACAAGCAGGCAGACAAACATATAGGCGCCGATAATGACAACCGGAATGATGGTCTCTCCCATCTTGCCCCTCCTTTCACGGATCGTCGAACCCCTTGGTCAGGCGTCTTCAAAGACTCTTCCCTTGGCCGGGTTATGACTTAAACCGCTGCTTGCAGAAGATCTTGCCCAGCACAAAAGCGACAACCATCAACCCGAAAGTGGTCACCAGCGAGCTGGGCAGCCATCCGCCCCATATCGAGGGATTCCTGGGGTAAGCCAGAATCACCAAAAGGTACATGATGGCCCAGATGATCAACCACGTAACCGACCACTTCCTGGTTTTCCTGATGTACCCTGCCACTCTTCTCACCTCCTCTCTGGTGTGAGTCCCGCCATAGCCGGAAGAGGGGAGAAAACTCCCCATCCCTCATGATCCACGATCACCAGGGCCTGGCTGATCGGGAAGGTACCTCTTCACCCAGCCGATGCCGAGCTCCTTGAGCTTCCGGCCTGTGGGGGCTCCGGTCTTAAGATCCCAGCCACAAAAACCGTAGAACTCGTCCTTCATGGCTTCCAGGTCATCGATCCTGTGGCCATGGCTGGGACCGCGGCTGACAACATCCTCGGTCAGACGGCCGGGCAATACGTCGTCCTCCCTTCTCAGGCCTTCGCGGAAATTGAAGGCCCGCTCCGTGCAACTGATTCTGTCACCGATGGTAAAGAGGTCGCCCGGCTCATACCCCACGCCCGTGACGGCTCTCAGAAGGCCGGTCGCCGTGGCGTCGCTCAAACCGACCGCTACAAAAGCACAGACAAGTCCGGAGTCACACAGGGATGCCCTCCGGTTCCTCGTTCCGGCAACCAGAGGCGCCTTTCCCCGCTCGGCGAACCGGTCTATGCCGGGGCTCCGGATCTCGGGAAAGACCGTGAATCCCCCGGAATGGTGACACCCTCCTCTCGGGCCGCAGGCATAGACCAGGCCCATCCCCTTCAGCCCTCTGGGATCGTAACCTCCGAGTTCCATTCCCTTGGCATGCATGGCGAATCGCTCGGACCCCTGGCCGAGGATCTCGGCCATACGGCGAGTCCCCCGGGCAACGACATCCCCGAAGCCCCTCCTCATGGCGATGTCCCTGATCAGCTCGACTACCGATTCAGAGTTTCCGAACCGCAGTTCCCCTGTCCGGTATCTCTGCGGATCCAGGATCCCCCTCTCAATACATTCCATGGCAAAGGCGATACTCACTCCCGTGGAGATCGTATCCAGCCCCCACCTGTCACAGAGCGAATCGGCCTGGATGATCGTGGCAAGATCGTAGATGCCGCAACAGGAGCCAAGAGCGTAGAGGGTTTCGTAATCCGGTCCCTCGCTCAAGGCACCGGCCCACCTGCCCTCCCTCACCATGAATATCTTGGAACACCTGATAGGGCAACCGCTCGAACAGTCGGTATCCATCACGAGGAAGCGGTCTCTCAGCTCCTCGGCGGTGATCGCCTCGGCCTCCTCCAGGGCCGCCCCGCTCCAGTTTCTACCCGGCAGGACACCGACCCCCATCAGGGTCGCCAGGGTGCTCGCGCTTCCGTATCTCTTCAGCACCTGAGAGGTCATCGGGTTGGTTCCGAGTTCTTCCATTGCCCGGCGAAAGGAATCTTTGAGACGTCTCTGATCGGCAACGGGCGTTCTCTTGCGGCCTTCAACCACGAGGGCCTTCAGGTTCTTGGACCCCATGACGGCCCCTGCTCCTCCCCTCCCGAGAGCCCTCCTCTCGGTGATGATACAGGCGTAAGGGACACGGTTCTCCCCAGCCGGTCCTATGCACGCAATCCCCGGATCAGCCTTCCTGAGTTCTCGGCGGATGAACTCCTGGGTCCTCTCCGTGTCAACCCCCCAGAGGTGACCCGCTTCCCTGAACCGCACCCGGTCCTCGTCGATGAAAAGATAGACCGGCTTCTCGGATCTCCCCTGGATTAGAATCACGTCAAAGCCGGTCTTTTTCAGCTTCCTCCCGAAATGCCCGCCTGCCACACAAAACAGATAGAGACCGGTCTGGGGGGATTTCGTATGGAGGACGAAGCGGTTGCTTCCCGGCACCCCCGTACCTACCAGGGGACCGGTCGAAAAGATCAGGGGGTTCTCCTCGCTCAGCGGATCCATCCCCCCGGAAGTCTCTCTCAGGAGCAGGGCAGCGCCGAGTCCCCTCCCCCCGAGAAAGAGCCGGAGGTCTTCCGGATCGAGGAGCTCTGACTCTGAGGTCTTCCGGGAGAGGTCGATTCGGAGGAGGTTTCCATGATAGCCGTAGATGGGGTTCTCTTTCATGGCTTCTCAACCGATCGAAGGGGCAGTGGACCGGTGTGATCTGATCATAAACAAAGAAGCTACGATACGATACAGCTCTTATAAGGCAGGAGAAATCCAATGTCAAGGAAAAATTTGGCTGGAGCCCATGACGGCAGTGCCAGGGATCAGGGCCTGCCTCCGGGTCGACCGGGAGTTTTTCCGGCTCGGGGCAAACTCTCACTGGGAAAAAGACCGAGTCTACTCCCGGACGGCTTGATCGGATTAGACAAAAAGCCCCCCTCCTGGTTCCCGGGCCCAGCCCTTTGAGAACCACCCGGACAAAGAGCCGGACTATCCGCAACCCAAGACCCCGACACGCCGTGGATTTTTTTCTTGATTCACCGGCCTGTCACGTGTTAGCCTCATCCCATCCGAAAGCGGGTTCTCATCACTGGGAAGCAGGCAAACCACCTTGGGGGGTTAAGTCCTCTCTTTGTTTTCGGAACTCCAACCAGATAGCTGGACCCTTGAGTGTCACTCGGGTTTGTCGTAGCACCATAGCCCTTTGTTTTGACAGAAGAGGTTCGCCGGCATCTACTATGAGGTATCTCCGATCAAGGTGTTCTCTCAAGAAGTGGAACTAGGACCGTGCAATTCAGATCATAGTCCAGGGAGGAATCGACAATGCCGAGGAGGGTGGATTGTTCAAGGAGGAGGAGTGGCAGCGAAGCGGCACGTGAACAAGAAGAGCTGCGCCGCGAGATTATCACCAAGGCCCTGCTTGATGAGACTTTCCGTAAGAAACTGTTCAGAAACCCAAAGAGAGTGCTGGGCTTCTCCCTGACGGCACGGGATCGCAGATCGCTTAAGAAGCTGGAGGCCTCGCTGCCGCTGCTCGAAGCCCAGCTCGCACATCTTGCGGGCACGGTCTTGTGCATCACAAACGATCTGTGATAAAGGCCGTCGAGCACCATCACTTCAAGGCTCGTGGGCGTTGGTACCTCTTCGATGTCAACGCCTTCACGGTCCTGCGGTCCGACCCCCTTGACCGCCTCCTACTCTGCCTGGCGAACCGTGATCTCACCGTCGAGGCTCTTGTGGAGCGTGCCGTTTCCAAAGGAGCCAGTCCTAAAGGGATCACCGAAAGATTGGCGCTCCTCGTCGAGAGGCGCTTCCTCCTGCCCCCTGGAGAAAGCCCACAGCAGGCCGTGCTTCGAGAGTCACACGCTCAGGTGACGTGCATGATCAACGTCGCACAGCGGTGCAATCTGAGCTGCCCTTACTGTTACGTAAACAAGGGATATTTTGACTACGAGGAGAAGCCTATCGGCAGGATGACGTCGCAGACGGCTAATAGGCTTGTCACCGGGTCCATGCCCTTTTCCCAGGCTTTCTCGGCTACGGTTATCACTTCTATGGCGGCGAGCCGCTCCTCAACTTCGGCGTAATTCGAGAAATCGTCGCTCGTGCCAAGAAGAAGGCTGGCCAGACCGGCACCCTGGCTCGGTTTCACATCACGACCAATGGTACCCTCCTCGACCGTGAGAAAGCCGATTTCATGGACGAGAACCTCTTCTCTGTCATCGTGTCCATCGACGGCGACAAAGAACGACACGACCTTCTCCGCAAGTATCGGGACGGCGGGGATAGCTATGACAGCATCGCCGGCAATCTCGCCTACCTGCTCACCAAGAAGCGGATTCGGCTGGTCTGTAGCATGGTCATCCGGGATGGACTCACGCTGAGCGATGCCTTCAAGATGGCCAAACACTTTGGTGCTGATTCTATCAAGGCCGAGCATGTCCGACTGACGGCGGATGACCCCTTGTCGCTGGACCCGGCGGGGATGAAAACCTATCTGGAAGACCTCACCGGTACACTTGTAGATCACTATATCGGGGAGCTCCGGAACGGCCGCCAGCCTCTCGACATCCGGCTCTACTCGAAGATCCTCGGACTCCTCACAAGGACGCGACGCGCCTTCTTCTGTACCGCAGGCGAGCTCATCTTCGGCATTGCGGCAAACGGCGAAATCTACCCCTGCGCGCTCCACGTCGGCCGCCGGCAAAGCAAGCTCGGGCACATTGATACCGGGATCGACGCAACGCGGAGGCGCGATTTCCGCGAGGAGTTCGGCTGGAAAAACCAACAAAGCTGCAGGAGGTGCTGGACCCGCCACCTGTGCGGCGGAGGGTGTTCAGCGATGGTCGATCGCTTTGGGCATGAAGATTGTGCGATCCTTCAGACCGAAACCGAGGCGGCCATTGCGGTATACCTGGAGCTGATGGAAAGTGACCCCCCGGCCTTATACGGTCTCCTATCGCCTCGGCTCGTCAGCTTCATCCGCGGGCAAGAGGTCTAAATCCGGAGAGAATCCTGAAGCGATTCTGGTTATGGGCGAAATCGATGGAGACCTGTTCTCTCGAGGCATGTCGTCAGAACCCGAAGGAGACAAGGAGAAGGTACGTCAAGAAACATGGAGGCCCTTCTTCTGAAGGAGCAAAGAGAGTGCGAGGCCGGCAATAGACCGGGCTATGAGTTGCGATTTGGGCTGTTCGGTCGAGGCGCCCGGGCCGTTCGAGCCGGATTTTTCCCCCTTAACGACAGGTCGTCATTCTCATTGAGGAGCGATCTTTTCCTGGGATCCATCGGCTTTTGTGAGATCGAAGGTCGGCCTGACTTCCCCGACAATCTCCCCCCGGTGGTTTGTCACCCTGGGGTGATGGTATTGCTCAAGCTCGTTCAGTTCCTCCTGGCCGAGAACACCTAGCTTCGCCAGAGTCTCCACCACGACGGGCGGCATAGCTCGAAGGCTCCCGTCTTCTATCTTGATGGCGACCCCCCATCCCTTCTCAAACAGGCTGATGCCGTAAACCGCCTCGCCACCGACCTTGCCGAAGACCCTGCCCCGGGAAACCCTGATCAGGTCCGTGCAGATCCGATTCTCACCGGCGATCATCTCGGGGTATCTCCGGGCACACTCCATGATGCGGAGAACCGCCGGATCCTCGGTGCCGGTCAACCTCGCGAATGCCCAGGCCAGATTCCTCAGGGGAACCTGAAAGGTGGGAAGACCGCATCCGTCGATACTCACCGGAATCCTCTCTTCTGGGACCCCTGCAAAAAAGGAAACCCTCTCCAGAACCCATTGCTGGAGGGGGTGGCCGAGTTCCATATATGTCTCCAAAGGCCATCCGTTGAAAACACATGTACCCAGCATCCCCGCATGTTTTCCCGCACAGCTGTTGCGAAGAGGACCCGCCTTCTTCCCCTCTCTGTCCAGCCTCTTCGCCGTGGGAACATGGAAAGGCCTGTGGGTTCCGCACTGCAATGAGGATTCATCGAGGCCGATCTTGCCCAGGATGGCTCGGACCGTCTCCTCTTGGAAGTCCTGGCCGCTGATCGATCCCGTGGTGATGGCGATCTCCCTGTCCGTCAGGCCGAACCTGTCTGCAGCACCCGATAAGACCATGGGGAGCGCCTGAAAAGGTTTTGCGCAGGATCGCATAATGGCGGCAAAATCCGGATCCCCGTGGAAAAAACGAAGCCTACCCTCTCTATCGACTACAGCCACCGAGCCCCTGTGGACGCTCTCGACCAGCCCGCCGCGGAGCACCTCTGCTACCGGCCGGGGATTTCTCTGCATCCCTTTCTAGCTCCTAAGCAAGGGTTCGACAGGGGAGAAGGTGAACGATCCTGTCCGACCCACTCTCCACCGTCCCATCCTGGTTCAATCGCTCCGCACAGAGGAAACGTCCCTCTATCCTTGGAGGCGATATTCCTACCATATAGGTCCGGTGCGGGCGTTGTCAAGGTGGACGCCGGGGCGAGTAAATGAGGACGGCGTCAGGGGCTTTGAAAAGCGGGGCAGATCTGTTAGATTCTATTGACTCCTTGACGTGTGGAGGGGCGCTTGTAAATCGGCGGCAGAAGGATTTCAGGAGCTGCATGGATAAGGCCAAAATAGTCAGATGGAGCATCGTGGGCGTCTCGGCAGCCGTGGTCCTGGTGGTCTCTCTCTGGATCTGGATCGCAAGAGAGCGTTCCGAGCAACCTCGTGCAGGCAAGACAGAACCACGGGTTGCCCCGCGTTTCTTTGAAAAGAAAAGCCTTGAGGGTATGGACACGAACCAGCTCAGGGCATATATCCTGGCCTGCGAGAAGGCGGGGGACCTGCAGGCATGCGAGGAGGCTTACAAGAGGGCAATCAGGCTGACCCGGGGGCAGAAGTCACGATTCCAGGAGTTCATCGATTTTCAATTCGGTCTTGCAGACCTCTATCTGAACTCTCTCTGGGAGTATGGCCAGTTCGGTGGAGGAGAGGAGATCCCCCCGGCCCTCACGCGGGCTCTGAAGATCTACGATGAAATAATAGCCTCTTATCCCGGCTCCGAGCTGGCGGCAGAGGCTCAGTTCAGGAAGGGAGAGGTCTTCCACAACGAATTCTCAGGTTACTGGAACAACCTGCACAGGAAGGATGCCATCCGGGAATTCCAGAAGGTGATCGAGCATTACCCGGACACCGATCAGGCTCAAAAGGCCACCCACAGGCTGGCAGCCCTGCTGGAAGAGGAATGAACGAGGCGAGCATCCGGAATTCCTGCAAGAAAGGCGAGCCATGGCCGACAAAACTGACATCGAACACTGGAGGATGTCCAAGGCTGGGACAGTTGCCAACAAATTCGAGGAGGACATGGTCTCCCAAGTCCTGGAAAAGGAGGGGATTCCCTTTCTGATCCGGAGATATTCGGATACTGCGTATGATGGGCTGTACATCCCTCAAAAGGGTTGGGCCTCAGTCATGGTGCCCGATGAATTCGTGGAAAGGGCTAGGGGGATCATCGAAACCCTGGAAAAGGATTTTGGAACCGAGGATCCAGAACCCGGTGGGCCGAAGCCGGGAATCAAAAAACAAGGAGCAGACTGAGCGCCACCGGTTCATTTTACCTTCAACCCCAAGGTCTCGGGCATCCCTGCCAGCAGCGGGATGCGGACAAGTACGTCGAGCACGATAACAGAGAGAAAAACGAACTGGGGGCCAAGAACGTCCCAGATCACCCCTCCTAGATAGACTCCCCCTGCACCCAGCAACAGCCTGCAGAGGCGTACGATCCCGAGCCATCTGCCCATTCGCTCTGCAGGAACTAGTTCGAAGGTCATGGCACCAGTGATGACCGAATTCGTGTACATGAAGCCTTGCAAGACGCCGGCCGTCACCAAAAGGAGAGAATTCGGAGCATAGATGAGCAACAGGCTCGAAGCCCATATAAACGGGATCATAAGATAGATCACCTTCTTGCGCCCGATCCTGTCGGCCAACCTGCCGGCCGGAATCCCGACTATAAGAGGGATCACCGCAAAACCGGTGACCATCGCACCGAGTATGTACTGGTCCGCTCCTTTGATCTCATGGGCGAAGGGCTGAGTAAAGGGAACCACCATAAACCACGGCAAGTCGCTAACAGAGCTGATGACGAGCCATTTCTTCAGGTTGTGTCCCTTTTTGAATACTTCGGAAAAATCCTTGAGAAAACCCGACCCGGTTTCGCCCTCGGCCGTCCATCTGCTATTTGAGAGGCGGGTGAGTATGAGAAAAAACGTCGCCACGACGCCTGCAAAACTGACGAAGAACAGAGGCCTGATTCCGCTGACATTCACTCCCCCAAAGACCGTCACCAGCCAGGCTCCGATCATGGGGGCTGTAATTCCCAGTATGCCTGCGGCAAAAGTTTCACAGAGACTCATTGCCGTGGCACGGTCCTCACTTGCCAGAGAGTTGCCGCAAATCACGGCACAGGTGTGGCCGCTGACCCCGAATCCGACCCAGTACGCTATCATGGCGACAATAATAATGCGCCAACCTTGGGCTGCGCCGTAGACGAGATACGACATAGCAAGGATAAGGATACCCACTAGGTAGATCTTCTTGACACCGATCTTGTCAATCATCCATCCTGTAAACGGTCCCACCAAACCGCCGGTTGCCATTCCCACGCTATTGACAATCCCCAACTCCGTCCCGGTGGCACCCAATGCCCTGGTATAGACGGACATATACGGAAGAACCATCCGGTAGAAGAAAAGACTCAAGGACGTTCGCGCCATAGAGACTTTCCAATCCCGCTTCTGCCTTAAGAAAAACCCGATTCCTCTTGATAGTGTGTTTATCATATCTATCCCACGTAACATGATCGACTTGCCGTAAAGGCAGTTTTAGGGTTGAGCCTCAGCCACAATTCGACAAACGGTTGAAAGTAAGAAAGCAGGAGACCCAACCCCACGGAAGAAATACCACATCGGCACACTCCAGGCAAGTGGACTTCCCCAAAAAAGAAACAAAAACAAAGGGACGACTCTGGTCTTGATCGTTGTCTCGGTTTACCTTGTAACTGCAGTTACTTAAGTTCCATCCCTCTTTGTCAAAGGTGCTTTGTCTCAAAAACAGAGATTTATTCTTCGAGTCTCGAGTCCAATTGTCCCGGAGGAGCTTGCCGATGCAACGTTACCCACTATCTCGCCTACGACCGGGTCGGTTCGCTGAGGGTCGGTGCGGATGCCTCTGGAAACGTCGTCAAGCGGGTTGACTATGACTCCTTCGGGCGGGTTGACTATGACTCCTTCGGGAACATAATCAATGATACAAATCCGCCGTTCGAAATACCATTTGGCTTTGCTGGAGGGCTGTGCGATCCAGAGACCGCCCTTGTGCGGTTCGGCTTCCGTGACTATGACCCCGACATCGGAAGATGGACCGCAAAAGATCCTATAGCGTTTAGAGGTGGCGATAGCGATCTATATGGCTATGCCCAAAGTGATCCAATTAATTTGATCGATCCCTTTGGGCTAAAAGAATTCGAGATGCGGAGTTAAGATCGGCGGAGGCATCAAGATACCACACGTCCCGTTTATCCCCGGGCCTATGACTGGCTGGGAGCGAGGGGGCGTTGACATAGGGGTGTCCCATAACATTACCTACTGGTCACACTAATCTTGACGAGCGAAACCATGATTGACAAAAACCTCTTACGTCTGGCTAGCATCTTAATCTCTTGTGTCGGAGCATACGTATGTTTGCGGCCCACATCTGTTGCCGAAAGGATTAGATTGTTCTACAGCGAATATCCGATTATCAGATATGCCTGGAGAGAAGCAGCTGACGAGTAGATCCGGTTTGGTGAGACTCGTCGGTGTCGTGCTTGCCATCCTCGGAATCATGTGTCTTTTTTCAATTAAAACGGGGGGACGAGCGAGACGTCCATTTGTAAAACTTGTAGATAACTTTTTCAGATGATCAGGAGGCGGTTGAAATCCATTCCTAACCGCCTTTTCTATTTATCAAAGTTCGCAAAAGTTGGGGTCACCCATCAAGAGGCCCCTGTCAAAAGCAAAGACTTCCCCTGTACAAGAGGATTGTTTCTTCTCACGGGGTCAAGGGCTGAATCAACAACACCTCCACTTTTGCCGGAGTTTCTTTAGCTCTTTTCGGTGTCAGCCTTGCTCGACCAGTCACCCATCAGGATTAAGGTCTTGTCGGGCAAACCCGTCTTTCGACTCGACCCTTTCCGGTTGGAGTGGGCCAGAAAACCTTCGGTTCCAGGCGGTGTTCAATTCGTAACCTCTAAACGTCGTAATCTCTTCATCGGGTTGGGCCTCCTTTGCTTTTTCCCCTGCGGGGGCTTGTCGCATTCCGGCTAAGGCGCAACCCGCAAAAGCATTTCCACGGCAATTTCAGGTCAGCACCTCTTAAATCAACGTTCATGGTGAACTGATAATTCAAGACCTGACCTCAAGTCTGCCAAGTCTGTTCGATAGCCAAGGAGACCAAGTTGTCCCGACCCACCGTCCATCGCATCTGGAGAGCCTTTGGCCTCCAGCCCCATCGTCAACGTCATTTCAAACTCTCCACCGATCCTTTTTTCGTGGAGAAGGTGCGAGATATCGTCGGGTTGTATCTAAACCCTCCAGATAAGGCTATGGTCTTATGTGTGGACGAAAAGAGCCAAATCCAAGCCCTCGATCGTACTCAGCCTCTTCTGCCGATGGGTCTCGGCTATGTCGAGGGAGTCACCCACGACTATGTTCGCCATGGCACCACGACGCTGTTCGCCGCCTTGGACATTGCAACCGGCCAAGTTCTCACCCGTTGCAAACGCCGTCACCGCCATCAAGAATACCTGCAGTTCCTCAAACACATCGATGGCAACGTTCCTAAGGACTTAGACATTCACCTGGTGGTTGACAACTACGCTACCCATAAGCATCCCAAAGTCAAGCGTTGGCTGGCGGCTAATCCCCGTTACCAGGTTCACTATACGCCAACCTATGCCTCTTGGCTTAATCAGGTGGAAATCTGGTTCAACCTCATCACCCAAAGGGCCATCCGTCGAGGAACTTTCAAAAGCGTCAGAGAGCTGGTGTCTAAGCTTGACCAATTTGTTCAACACTACAATCTCAACAGTCGACCCTTTGTTTGGACGGCAACCGCTGATTCAATTCTGGAAAAGATCCAAAGACTTTGTCAATGTATTTCCGAGACGGCACACTAGGCGAGAGATGAGGATCGATTGTAGTACCTATTGGAAAAAGCATTTCAACCACAGCGAGCCCAAAGGTGTGGCACTTTGCCTGAGGAGGCGCTCGAGAAAAAGAACCTCTTGAGACTCCAGCAGATAGGCGATCGGTTTCGAATAGAGTACAGCTCACCCCTTCGGCCATTATCTCCTGCCAGCTCCTCCTCTCTGGTAGTCGAACAAACAACGCGGTTAGTGCTAAGGGTGTGATGTGCTGGGCTGGGATCGGGGAGTTGAGTCATTCAGGTGCTGAAGTTGCAAGGTAAGTTGGTGAGACCAACCCGTCCGTGACGCGCTTCGCCGCACCGGGGAAAAAGCGGGATATGGAACACCTGATCGCTGGGTTTTGAACGTCCTGCACGAACGTCCCCTCAATCTCTAACCCAGTCCGGTCCGCAAAATGGGGGTTGACACATGTCCGCCCCGACGAACGCCTTTTGCAGGATTACGGAATTGCTCTTTGTCGTCATGGTATTTTTCTCTCCTTTTTTTCTGGCCTTTCTTCCTTCTGTCGGGTCTTGCTAAATTCTGTTCCGTCCAGGTTTACTTGGTACAAGAAAGCGTTTGTTCTGAATTGAACGAAATCCACCTGATCAACATCTGGAGCATAATAAAAATATATAGTGCCACTCAAATCCCTCGAAAAACTCTGCAACTCGAAATAATCGCTACCGTTTGGATATGCTTTGCTTATGTTTCTTGGCCCGACAATTGTCTTGGTTTCCAATGAACGGCAATCAAGCAGGAAGATCCCCGGCTGGCCATAGATAGGGCTCACACTATATATTAGATAATGTTTACTAATCCAGGCTATTCCAGTTATGTCACGAACTAGATACATACGGGTTTTGGCCGCTCTTGAGCTAATAGACAACGTCAGGAAACCTCCCACTGGATCCACAGAAAGTGACGCTTCACACCGACCCTTTGGTGATGGATATATTCCAATTCGCTTGACTACTTGGCCGCAACGTAAGGAATGAGGAATAGATGAGTTAGATAATAAGGGTTGATAGCCAAGCAATAATGTCACCAACACAAAGGAAAGTGTCCTACAGACTGAATCTATCATTAGCGCCCCATAATAGTAATCGTTGTCAGGGGATCGTTGCGTGTTCCCTCATACAAGCAAGCACTTGCATAATCGCTGATTCGAATACATCCATGCGTCCTCGATCGGGGGCCTGAGCGGCCACTATGTATTCCTATCCCTCGCTGGCGAGCAATATCAAGTTTTTCTCCGTTCGGTCCAGTCGCCCCGATAGGCCAAAAATACATACCGAATTCAGGGAGTCCCCCCGTATA